>JADGOA010000288.1 GCA_017883215.1 Thermoanaerobaculia bacterium
CCGTCCGTACCAGAGCAACGTCGGCCGCGCTGCAGCTCTCGAGATCCTGAAGAATCGGGCGAATACCTTCTACGACCCGATGTTGGTTGCAAACTTCCTGCGCGTCGTTGGCGAAACCCCGGCTGCAGCGGCTGGGCAGTGACGGCGGGGATATGCGGCACAGACAAGAGTGTCTGTGCCGACTGCTCGCGAAAAGAACGGCGCGTGCCCGGTCCCCTCGCCCCGTGCTCGCAATCGAACGGCCGCACTGAACAGATCCGCACGGGGCGAGGGGATGAAGGGGAGTGGGGTCGTGACGAGGGCGAAAAACACGGCATCGCAAAGAAACGAGCGGGCTTTTCGGTACCCCACTCCCCTTGCATCCCCTCGCCCCGCGGACGTTCGTACAGCGTGGTTGAGCGCGCTCGCGCCGCGGGGCGAGGGGACCAAGCCCGTGACTCTGCTGGGAGCCTGTGCTCCGTGTCCCGCGAATACCTTCTGCAGCCCGATCGTCCATGCAAGCTCCTGCGCCCGCACCGAATGAGGGTAATCTAACGCCGTCCTCGTCCGGTGCGTCTCAGCCATGGCGATCGAAATCCGTGCATCCAGGCGGCTGCTGCCGCGTCTTGCCATCGCTGCAGCGATCCTGCTCGCTGCAGCCTTGCTGGTCTGGTGGCGCATGCGGCCGCAGCCGGTGCACGTCGCGCTCGGGGAGGTTGATCGGGGTCGCGTCGAACGCTCGGTCGCGAATACACGTGCCGGAAGCGTGACCGCCTGCCGCCGCGCGAAACTGGCGCCGCCATCGGGCGGGCAGATCGTGTCGCTGCCGGTGCACGAGGGCGATCGCGTGCGCGCAGGCCAGGTGCTGCTCGAGCTGTGGAACGACGATGCGGCCGCGCAGGTGCGTGCCTCCGTACAGCAGGCCGATAGCGCAAGGTCGCGTGCGCAGGAGGCATGCGTCAGTGCCGACGTCGCGCAGCGTGAGGCGGATCGCAGCCGCCGGCTTCACGCGGAAGGGCTCCTCGCCGACGACCAGCTCGATCGCGCGGTCTCGACCGCGAAGTCGATGCGCGCCGCTTGCAGCGCGGCGAGCGCGGACGTGGAGCGAAGCCAGTCCACGGCGCAGGCGGCCCGGGCCACCATGACCCGCACCGTGCTGCGTGCTCCCTTCGCCGGTGTGGTCGCGAAGATCACCGGCGAGACCGGTGAGTTCACCACCCCCTCGCCGCCAGGGATTCCCACGCCGCCGGCCGTCGACCTGATAGACGACTCCTGCATGTACGTAACCGCGCCGATCGACGAGGTCGACGTCAGCCGTGTTCGGGTCGGGCAGCCCGCCTACATCACCATCGACGCGGTGGCGGGACGGCGGTTCCCGGGACGGGTGCGGCGCATCGCGCCTTACGTGCTCGATCTGGAAAAGCAGGCGCGCACCGCCGCGGTGGAGGTGGAGTTCACGAATCCGGCGGATGCGCGGCCGCTGCTGGCGGGATACAGCGCCGACGTCGAGATCATCCTCGACGTCCGCGACGGCGTGGTGCGCATTCCCACTCAGGCGCTCGTCGATGGCGACCGCGTTCTCGTCTATGGCAGCGACGGGGTGCTCGAAGAGCGGCGCCTCGAGACCGGCATCGCGAACTGGTCCTTCACCGAAGTGCGCTCCGGTCTTCGCCCCGGCGAGAAGATCGTGCTGTCGGTCGAGCGCGAAGGCGTCGTGGCCGGCGCGCGTGCCGTCGTCGATCCCGCGAGCAGGCGATGATCCGCCTCACATCGATCGATCGCACCTTCACGGTCGGCGACGAACAGGTTCATGCCCTCCGCGACGTCAGCCTGGCCATCGAGCACGGCGAGTACCTCTCGGTGATGGGCCCTTCGGGATCGGGGAAATCGACGCTGCTGAACATCATCGGCCTGCTCGACCGCCCCAGCGCAGGGCTGTACGAGCTCGATGGAGAGAACGTCACCGCCCTCGACGACCGGCAGCAGTCCGCGGTCCGCCGCAACAAGATCGGCTTCGTCTTTCAGTTCTTTCACCTCGTGCCGCGACTCACCGCTGCCGAGAACGTGGAGCTCCCGCTCGTCCTCGCCGGCGTGCCTCCGTCGGAACGGAGTCCGCTCGTGCAGCGGCTGGTCGGCGAGTTCGGGCTGACGCGCCGCGCGCGCCATCGTCCGGATCAGCTCTCCGGCGGCGAGCGGCAACGCGTCGCCATCGCCCGGGCCATGGTCATGCAGCCGGCGGCCATCCTCGCCGACGAGCCCACCGGCAACCTCGACCAGACCACAGGGAAGGAAGTCCTCCACCTGCTCGAGGAGCTCAATGGCCGCGGCGTGGCGCTGATCCTGGTCACGCACGACGCGGCCCTCGGCGGACGTGCGCGCCGCCAGATCCGGATGGTCGACGGCTCGATCCAGTTGGACAGCGGAGCGACTCGCGCATGAACGCGAGCGACACCGCCCGCTTCGCCTGGCGCTCGCTCTGGGGCTACCGCGGGCGCACGCTGCTCGTCATCCTCGCCACTTCCATAGGCGTCGCGGCGGTCGTCGTCCTCACCTCTCTCGGCGAAGGGGCGCGCCGCTACGTCCGCAACCAGTTCGCGGCCCTCGGCACCAACTTCATCGTCGTCATCCCCGGCCGGGCCGAAACAGCGGGCGGCGGAATGGGCGTCCTCTCCGGGCGCACTGCGCGCGATCTCACGCTCGACGATGCGCTCGCGCTCCTGCGCACCCGCCGCGTGGAGAGCGTCATCCCCGTCAACCTCGTCTCAGGCGAGATCTGGTGGAAGGGGCGCCGGCGCGACGTCCCGGTCATCGGCTCCACGGCCGGGCTCATGCCGATCTGGAACATCACCATGGCCAGCGGCCGCTTTCTCCCGGTCGAAGATCCACGGCGAGCGACGCCCGTCTGCGTCATCGGCGCCAAGATCCGGAGCGAACTGTTCGGCGCGCAGTCGCCGCTCGGGGAGTGGGTTCGCATCGCCGACCGCCGTTTCCGAGTCATCGGCGTGCTTGCGCCCAAGGGGCAGTTCCTCGGCGTCGACGTCGACGAGCTGGCGCTGATCCCGGTCACGTCGGCGCAGGTGACGTTCAACCTGCCTTCGCTGCTGCGGGTCATTGTGAAAACGCGCGCGGCCGAGGACGTCCATCGCGTCGCGGACGAGATCCGGCGCGTGATCCGCTCGCGGCACAATGGAGAGGAGGACATCACCGTCTTCACGGAGGATTCGCTGTCGACGGCATTCGACAAGATCCTCGTGGCTCTGACGCTCGCCGTCGGGGCGATCGCGTCGATCAGCCTGGCCGTGGCCGGAATCCTGATCATGAACGTGATGCTGATCGCGGTGTCGCAGCGGACGAGCGAGATCGGCCTGCTGAAGGCGCTCGGGGCGGCGCCGCAGCAGATCCGCCTGATGTTTCTTGCCGAGGCCGCGATTCTCTCCGGCGTCGGCGGCGTGACGGGGCTGGTTCTCGGCAGCGCCGGCAGCTTCGTGATCCGCCAGATCTATCCATCCCTGCCGGCGTACGCTCCGCCATGGGCCTCCGCCGCCGGCCTGGGCATCGCCGTGGGCATGGGAATCGTGTTCACCCTCGTGCCGGCGCAACGCGCGGCGCGGCTCGACGCCTCCGCGGCGCTGTCGAGGAGATGACGGATGCTGGCGACCGATTTCGTCCGTCTGACCGCCGGGTCGATCCGCTCGCAGCGCATGCGCGCGTTTCTGGCCGCGTCGGGGATCGCGGTCGGCATCGCCGCCGTGATCCTGCTGACGTCGATCGGGCAGGGCGTGCGCGACTACGTTCTCAGCGAGTTCGCGCAATTCGGAACGAACCTGATGCTGGTCATGCCCGGGCGCGTGCGTACGGCGGGCGCCTCGATCGGTGTGTTCGGCTCGGTACGGCCGATCACGATCGAGGACGCGATCGCGCTGCGGAACGTGCGCGGAGTGGAGGTCACCAACCCCGGTATCGACGGCAACGCCGAGGTGAGCGCGGCGGGCAAGCACCGCCGCATGACCGTCTTCGGCATGGGACCGGACTGGCCGGCGGTCGCGCATATGCGGGTGGCCATGGGTTCGTTTCTGCCGCATGAGGACCTGCATGCGGCCCGTCCGCTGGCGGTATTGGGCGCGAAGGTCAAGCAGGAACTGTTCGGCGCGGCCAATCCGCTCGGCAAGCGGGTGGACATCAGCGGCAGCCGCTTCTACATCGTCGGGGTGATGGAGTCGAAGGGGCAGTTCGTGGGCATGGATCTCGATGACACGGTTTTCATTCCGGTGGCGCGAGCTCAGGAGGTGTTCAATCGCAACGGACTGACTGCGATCGACGTCCTGTACGACCCCGAGGCGCAGCCGGAACGGGTGATCGAAGGCATCAGGCGGCTCATCGTCGCGCGCCACGGGCGCGATGACGTCACGATCATCACTCAGCGCGAGATGGTGCGTGTACTCGGGTCGGTATTAGGCGTGCTGACGTTTGCAGTGGGAGCGCTGGGCAGCATTTCGCTCCTGGTCGGGGGCGTCGGCATTCTGACGATCATGACCATCGCCGTGAACGAGAGGACGCCCGAGATCGGCCTTCTGCGCGCTTTGGGCGCGCGTCGCGAGCAGATCCTGGCCCTCTTTCTCGGCGAGGCGGCACTGCTCGCCGCTGCCGGAGGAGCCGCCGGCCTCCTGCTCGGCGTTTCCGTGGCCAGGCTGATGTCGGCGATCGTGCCAGCGCTTCCGGTGAGCACGCCCTGGTGGTTCGCGGTCCTGGCCGAGGCGATCGCCACCTTCGTCGGTCTGACGGCGGGAGTCCTCCCCGCTCACCGCGCGGCCCAGATGCAGCCGGTCGACGCGCTGCGATCGGAGTGA
>JADGOA010000289.1 GCA_017883215.1 Thermoanaerobaculia bacterium
TCTTCTTGTAACCAGCGTGGTTTCCGCGTTCCGAACAGAAGAGGTGGTAGTGAGACCTTGGCTGCCATGCGAACGACCACTCGCCCTCGGCCCGCTCTCGCCACTCGATGTCTGCCTTGTAGGCCTCCACGGCGATGATTCGCCCGGTGCACTCGGCACCCTTGGCGTAAACGAAGGGACAGGGTAGGGTCGCCATCTGACCACCTCCGAGAGTTGCAGTAGCGCACGCTGGCTACCGGGCTGGCGCGAATTAGAGACGCGAGAGTTGATCGTTTATCTCGGTACTCAGCGCGGCCGTAGCGTCGGTGCGTGCCTGTTCCCAGGGCTCAGCGCAGTCTTCTAGATCGGGTCTCGCGTGCTCCATCTCCCAGAGGTCTCTCGCGAGGGCACGCACAGCGGCTTCGCCTCGGAAGGCCGTCGCGGCGAGGGTTCTACTGGTTCTGCCGTAGCGTACCGTTAGATGATCAGCCTGGTCGCGCACGATCTTCAATTCCAAAGGCTCTCGCAGATGGGACCGCCACGCTTCGATGGCGGCGTGACGCTCGTGATCGACCTTGCCGATCTCCCACAGCAGTTTCGCGCTATCGTGCCGGTGCGCATCCTCGTCTAGCAGGGTGTTGAAATAGTCCTTCTGAGAGGATCGACGCCTCGATCGGTTCGTCGTAGGATGGCTACGGCGGACGAGACACAGGAGGCGAACGATGCGCGGAGACGCGACCGAGCAGCTGACGATGTTGACGGCGGTGACACCGGATACGTTGGTGCCGGTCGATCATCCCATCCGGGCGATCCGGGTGATTGTGGACCGCGCGTTGCAGACGCTGTCTCCCACGTTTGATGCGATGTACGACCGCATCGGCCGGCCCTCTATCCCACCCGAACACCTGCTGAAGGCGATGCTGCTGCAGTCGTTCTATTCGATTCGCAGCGAGCGCCAGCTCTGCGAGCGGCTCCGGTATGACCTGCTGTTCAAGTGGTTCCTCGGTCTCAACATCACCGATGACGTGTTCGACCACTCGACCTTCTCCAAGAACCGCGACCGGCTGCTGCAGCACGAGGTGGCGGCGCAGTTCTTCGCCGCGGTGCGTGAGGAAGCGCGGCGGCGCCGGCTCCTCTCCTCCGACCACTTCACGGTCGATGGCACGCTGCTGGACGCGTGGGCGTCGATGAAGAGCGTCCAGCCGCGCGACGGCGGTGAGCCGCCGGCGGGCGGGGGCAAGAACCCCAGTGTGGACTTCCACGGGCAGCGGCGTACGAACGAGACCCACGCCTCGACGACCGACCCTGATGCGCGACTGGCCAGGAAGGGGGACGGACAGACGACCAGGCTGGCCTATGCGGGACACGTCTTGATGGAGAACCGCACCGGTCTGGTCGTGGACATCCTGATCACGGGAGCGATGGGGCGAGCCGAGCGGGAAGCCGCGCTGGCGATGCTCGACCGGCAGCGCCGCTCAGGACGGATCACGCTGGGGGCGGACAAGGGCTACGACACGGCCGACTTCATCGCGGACTGTCGGGCGCGGGACGTGACGCCGCACGTCGCCCAGCACACCACCAACCGGCGCAGCAGGATCGATGCGCGCGTCACCAGGCATCCCGGCTATGCGGTGAGCCAGCGCGTGCGCAAACGCGTCGAAGAGATCTTCGGCTGGGTGAAGACCGTCGGCGGTGGCCGGAAGCTCCGCTACATCGGCGGCGCGAAGAACCAGCTCTGGGCGCACATGACCGGCGCCGCCTTCAACCTCGTGCGCATGGCGCGGCTCGAACGGGCACTCGCTCCGGCATAAGCAACGCAGAGTAGCCCAACTACTCGGACGGAACGGCCAGAGGATAGGACCTGCGGGAGCAACCATCGGCGCCCGATCGCCTCAACCGCGCCCTCCCACCGCCTTCTTCAACAGCCTGCTAGGATACGGAGCACAATAACCGGAGGTACATCGTGGGGATTCTGGCGTGGATTGTCGTAGGACTCATCGCCGGCGTAGTAGCCAAGGCGATCATGCCGGGCGGCGGTCCGGGCGGCATCATACTGACCATCCTGCTAGGAATCGCGGGCGCGTTCGTCGGCGGCTTCCTCGCGTCGGCGACGGGAATCGGCGCTGGCATCGCCCAGTTCGACGTGCGCACGATCCTCGTCGCTATTGTGGGCGCGATCGTTCTGCTTTTCATCTACCAGGCGTTGACACGTGGATCCGCGAGACGCGCGTGACGGTTGTGGCGGAGGACATGGGCGGCTCTTGAACAGGGAGCGCCCCGGTCCACCAGCCGCCACTTAGAGGCCCGCGGTTACGATTGGGGACGGCCCGTCCAGGGCGACGCTGAACCGACGACGCGCCTTCGTAGGCCGCGCGGTCGCAGAAATACTGCGTCAGGAACTCAACGCGCGCCGTCGATGGACGACGAGCCCACGCGGAAGCGGTAAACGGATAGCAACCCTCTCGACGACCTCCCCACACTTGCGCGCTCAGGACCAGCGGCGTCTGGTGTAACACTTCTCGCCCCGGCGTCTTGGCCGTAGCTGCCGTTGCCCGTATGATCATTTCGGCGCGAACGAAGCAGCCTGGAGGCACACGACATGGAATTCAACGACTCCCCGGAAGAGGCCGCATGGCGTACGGAAGTGCACGACTTCCTGCAGAAGGAGTTCCCGCGCGAGTTTCGACCGGGCGGCCCCAGTGGCGTCCGCGACGAGGAAGCGAGCCTCTTCCGCGGCCCGAACGAGGGCGATCCGATGAAGCGCTGGCGCACCGCCCTCTCCTCGCGAGGATGGGTCGCGCCCGCGTGGCCGAAGGAATACGGCGGCGCCGGCCTCGACACGAAGAAGCAGTTCATTCTCAACGAGGAATTCGCTGAGTTTGGCGCGATGAACGTCGGTGGCTTCGGCGTCATGATGTTCGGCCCGACGCTCATCGTCCACGGCACCGAGGACCAGAAGAAGGAGCACCTGCCGGGCATCCTCGACGGCACCGTGCAATGGTGCCAGGGATGGTCCGAGCCGAATGCCGGCTCCGACGTGGCGTCCGTCCAGACACGCGCGATCCGCGACGGCGACGACTACGTGATCAACGGCCAGAAGATCTGGACGACCGGCGCGCAGCTCGCCGACAAGATGTACATGCTCGCACGCACCGACCCGGACGCCCCGAAACACCGCGGCATCAGCTACTTCATGCTGGACATGAAGGCGCCCGGCGTCACAGTGCGGCCGCTGATGACGATGGCAGGGAGCGCCATCTTCAACGAGGTCTTCTTTGAGAACGTGCGCGTCCCGGTGCGCAACCGCCTGGGCGAGGAGAACCGCGGCTGGTACATCGGCACCACCACGCTCGACTTCGAGCGCTCGTCGATCGGCTCCGCGGTCGGCACCCGCAAGCAGCTCGAAAGCATCATTCGCTTCGCGAAGGAGCACCCCGAGCTTTGCCCGGGCTCCGGCAAACACGCGACGCAGGTGGCGCTCGCCGATCGCTGGATCGAGGCGATGGTCGCACGCATGATGTCGTACCGCGTCGTCAGCATGCAGAACGCCGGCCTGATCCCGAACCATGAAGCCTCGATGTGCAAGCTCTTTACGTCGGAGATGGCACAGCGCATCGCCGCACTCGGCCTCAAGCTGACCGGCATGTACGGCACGGTGATCGGCGGCAGCCCGAAGTATGCCCCGTCCGGCCGCTTCGGCATCGGCTACATCGCGGCGGTCTCGTCGACGATCGCGGGCGGCACCAGCGAGATCCAGCGCAACATCATGGCCCAGCGCGGGCTCGGGTTGCCGCGCGACTAACCCTTCGATCCGGGAACCGAGCGAAGAGGCCGGGCAGCCGCCCGGCCTCTTCCTTGTGTGCGTAGTCTCCGTGTTCGTCATCGATCGTACCTAAACGCGCGGGTGCTGCCGCGCTCCGGGAGTGCCCGACGTCACGGGTAGCGTGATCGGCGGGTCGACGACGCGGCGCGTGTCGCCCAACGTAATGCCCATCACGATGCCCGCCGCATCGTCGTCGCGGATCAGTTCGTACACCGCTTCGGCGATCTCTTCCGCGGGCAGCATCGGCATCGCGCTCATCTGCTTCTCGGCCGCCTCGCGCGCCGCGCCCTGCAGCGCGTCGATGCCCGACGTCACGAGCGGCGTGCGTACCACTGCCGGACACACGCAGTTGACGCGGATGTTCATCTCATCCTTCAACCCGATGAGCGCTCGCGTCAGGCCGACGACGCCGTGCTTCGCCGCCGCGTACACGGGGTCCTGCTGGAACCCGAACAGCCCCGCCAGCGATGCCGTCGAGATGATCACGCCGCCGCCCCGCGCCTGCAGCTTCGGGATTGCCTGTCGCGTGCCTTCGATGACGGCGTTCAGGTCGATCTCGACGGTGCGCCGCCAGCGGTCTTCCGGGCTATCGGGGTAGCGCGGGTTACCCGTCGTCACACCGGCGTTGTTGTACAGGATATCGAAGCCACCGTACGTCTTCTCCGCGAACGCCAGCATGCTCGCGAGCTCCGCCGACTTCGTGACATCGACCTTCACCGCCGCGGCCTTGCCGCCCGCCTGCTCGACGAGCGCGACCGTCTCGCGCGCCCCCGCCTCGTTCTGGTCAGCGACGACGATCGAGGCGCCCTCGCGCGCCAGTCGCAGCGCCGTCGCCCGCCCGATGCCGGATGCCGCACCCGTGATGATCGCGATCTTGCCTTCGAGTTTCATCTCACACTCCGCTCTCTTTGTCCACAGATTTCACAGATTGGCACGGATCGAGGATTAGAGCACGAATCGCTTGTACCGTCACCGCGCCGCCTTCGCCGCTTCGTGTTCGTCGAAGCGGGCTACGATCTCCC
>JADGOA010000031.1 GCA_017883215.1 Thermoanaerobaculia bacterium
GCGCAGGAGAATACGATGCTGAGCAGCACTTCACGGATCCTCCACCGCGTACTGCCCACTGCGCTCTGCGCACTACTCTTCGTCACCGCGGCGACGGCACAGACAACGGTTCAGCCCTATGCGCCGGTTCGTCCCCTCCCACTCGGCGACATCCTCCTGTCGCTCCCGACCTCGCACATGCCGTCGGCGGGAACGTGGGAAGTGAGATTCAGCCATCGATTCAACCAGTCGATCGACCAGGGCAGCTTCAGCGACCGGCTGCACTCACTGTGGGGACTCGACAGCAACGCCGACGTCGGCATCGGCTTGTCGTACGCTCCCCGCCGCGATCTCCAGCTGTCGCTGCTCCGCAGCAACGCCATGGACGACATCGAGCTGGCCGCCAAGTACGCGCTCGTACAGCAGGCTCCGGCGATCCCATTCGGCGCTGCGATTCGCGCCGGCACGGACGTACGGACGGAGAAGGACCTGAACGACCGCACCTCCGCGTTCGCGCAGGCCATCGTGTCGCATCAGTTCGGACAGCGCGCCGAGGTCTCGGTGATGCCGACGTATGTGACCAACGCCGGCCGACAGGTGACGGGGCAGACCTCGGGCGCTCTCTTCAGGCACGCGTTCAACGTCCCCATCGGCGCGGCGGTGGTCGTCGCGCCGGCGCTCAGCGTCATCGCCGAGGTGATCCCGGTCAACCGCGATCTGCCTGCGGGCAGTCACGCCGGCATCGGCTGGTCGCTCGGCCTGAAGAAGGCCATGGGCGGGCATTTTTTCGAGATCCTGCTGACCGACAACAACGCCACCCATGCGGATCAGTACGTCACGAGCACGTATCAGGGCGCGCCGCTGAATCGAGGCAACCTGCACATAGGGTTCAACATCGAGCGGCGTTTCGGGGGGAAGTGACCGGGATCTCGGTCACGAGGTTGCGAGGTCACGAGGTTGGGCCGTATGAGGTGAAGGCGTGTGTTGGTCCACCTCGAAACCTCGAAACCTTGCGACCTCGTGACCCATGTGCAGCCCGCCAGCAGCCTCATCCGGCCCGCAATTCCTTGCAGTGGCCGCCCGTTTGCACTTCCGAATAACGATGCGATGCCCCGAATGTCATTCACTCAATGAGTCCGACGCGGGGGCCTGCACGAATTGCGGACTGCTTCTCCTGAATGCCTCCCCGAAGCGTCGCTCCGAGGATTTCGCCAGTCAGAAGCGGCGCGAGTCGGACGGGACTCCGCAGATTTCCTGCCCGTTCTGCGAAGGGACCATCCAAGCGCGCGCAATCCGCTGCCGTCACTGCTCCGAGATCGTCAACGACACCTACTATCGCGAGCGTGCCACACGCGTTCGCGCGAGAATCAACTACACCAGCTGGATCGCCTACCTCTTCGGCCTCGGTGCCCTGCTCGTGTTCCGGCCCGTGGGGCTGGTGTCGATCGCGGCCGGACTGCTGCTGTCGATCCTCTATTACGCCACCCCCGTGGAGCCGCCGCCGTCACGCCGCAACGGCAAGAAGACGAAGTTCAGCACCTTCCTGCGCAGGCAGCTCCGCATCGAGCGCGTGGCCATTCCGATTCCGCACCTGCGCAACAAGAAGCTGATCTTCGTCGGCACGCCGCTGATCGCCGCGCTCGTCGGCTACTCGGCCAACTTCCTCCTGCTTCAGGAGCCGATGAACGACGTCCTCAAGGAAAACGCCGCCTACAGCGGGATGGATGTGTCGGCCCACTACCAGTACTGGGTGGTGCCCGGCGTCGTGGTGTACGACCTGCGCCACGTGAGCTTCCGGCAGACGCCGATCGACGTTCACACCGCTTTCCTCGAGTTCGCGAGCAAAGTCAAAGCGAAGCGCTACTCGCGGCTGGAGCTGTCGTATCGCGGGATCGAGAAGTTCTCGCTCGACGGCGAATCGTTTCAGAAACTGGGGCGCGAATATGCGAAGAAGAACTTCGACTTCGTCCTCTACAAGTTGCCGTGGCTCTTGCACCCGGAAAGCGGCGCCCGCATGCCGCCACACGACGCATCCGATCGCGACGCTCTCGTCCAGTTCCACCAGCAGTGGTACGGCAACGACGCGATGACGAAGACGGTCGCGAAGAGGATGTAGTTCGGGGTTACCACCGCGTCACTGCTTCCGCGGCAACAGCTTCTCCTCCTCCAGCTCGTGCAGAAGCGTGGGGCTGTCGCGATAGTGAAAGGCACGCATGCCGACGCCGCGCGCGGCCAGCACGTTCTCCAGCAGGTCGTCGACGAATACGGCGTGCTGCGGAAGAGCTCCGATCACCTCGAGGGCGCGATGGAACATGTCGGGATCGGGCTTCGCGACGTGAAACCTATGCGAGAAGATGAAGCGGTCGCCCTTTTCGAACAGACCGGCAAAGCGGTTCGGGATCAGCTCGGCGTGGACCTCGTTGGAGTTCGACAGGAACCCGACGCGGTACAGCCGCCTCACCCGGTCGAGCACTTCCTCGATGCCCGGCATCGGACCGTCGAAGAAATCACTCCAGATCGCGTGAAGGTCGTCGACGCTGCCGCGATACCCGGCCCGGCTGGCGAGGAAGTCGTGGAACTCCGAGAAGGTGACGGCGCCGCACTCCAGGTCGCGGTACCCACCCGCCGCTTCCCATAGCTCCACCATCTCATCGCGGCGCACGCTGCTGTTCTTGCAGAGGCTCTCCAGCACGCGCTCGTAGGCCAGCTTGATGACCGTGTTGCCGAGGTCGAAGAGGAACCAGGTTTGTTCCGGCATGCTCTAGTAGTCTATCCGACGCTCTCGGGTCACGAGGTCACGAGGTACGTCACGCCGAGCTTGCCCCACCTCGTGACCTCGCAACCTCGCGACCTCGCGACCGGATATCACATCCTGAACACTCCGAACCGCGGCTCCTCGATCGGCGCGTTGTGCGCGATGGAGATGGCCAGGCCCAGGACGGTGCGCGTGTCGGCGGGATCGATGACGCCGTCGTCCCACAGGCGCGCGGTCGAGTAGTACGGGCTCCCTTCGGTCTCGTATTTCGCCAGCACCGGATCGGCGATGGCGCGCTCCTCCTCGGCCGAGAACTCCTTCCCGGCGCGCGCGAGCTGATCCCGTTTGACCGTCGTCAGAACCCCGGCGGCCTGCTCCCCACCCATGACCGAGATCCGCGCGTTCGGCCACATCCAGAGAAAACGCGGCGAATAGGCGCGGCCGCACATGCCATAGTTTCCGGCGCCAAACGATCCGCCGATGATCATCGTGAATTTCGGCACGGTCGAGTTTGCGACAGCGTGCACCATCTTCGCGCCGTCTTTGGCGATGCCTCCCCGCTCGTACTGCTTGCCGACCATGAATCCGGTGATGTTCTGCAGGAAGATGAGCGGTACGCGGCGCTGGTTGCACAGCTCGATGAAGTGCGTCGCCTTCAGGGCGGACTCGGAGAAAAGGACGCCGTTGTTCGCGAGAATGCCGACGCGGTAGCCGAAGATGCGGGCGAAGCCGGTGACGAGCGTGTTGCCGTAACGCTCCTTGAACTCCTGGAACTTCGAGCCGTCTACGATCCGGGCAATGACTTCGTGAACGTCGTACGGCCGGCGGATGTCGCGCGGAATCACGCCGTAGATTTCCTTCGGATCGAACAGCGGCTCTTCCGGCTGGATGCGCGAGCGCGGCTCGCTCTTTTCGAACCTGATGTTCTCCACGATGTTCCGAACGATGGCGATGGCGTCGGTATCGTCCTCTGCCAGAAAGTCGGCCACGCCGCTGATCCTGGTGTGCACGTCCGCACCGCCCAGCTCCTCGGCCGTGACTTCCTCCCCCGTGGCGGCGCGGACCAGCGGCGGACCGGCCAGGAAGATCGTCCCGGTGCCCTTCACGATCACGGCCTCGTCCGACATCGCCGGAACGTACGCCCCTCCGGCCGTGCACGAGCCCATGACCGCCGAGATCTGCGGGATCTCGCGCGCGGACATGACGGCCTGGTTGTAGAAGATGCGCCCGAAGTGCTCGCGGTCGGGGAAGACCTCCGCCTGCAACGGGAGAAAAGCACCACCGGAATCGACGAGGTAGAGGCAGGGCAGGTTGTTCTGCAGCGCGATCTCCTGCGCCCGAAGGTGTTTCTTCACCGTCATGGGCAGGTAGCTGCCGCCCTTCACCGTCGCGTCGTTCGCGATGATCATGCACTCGCGTTGCTGAATGCGACCGATGCCGGTGACCATGCCGGCCCCGGGAGCCTCGTCGCCGTACATGCCATTGGCGGCAAGAGCCGAAAGCTCCAGGAAGGGCGTATCGGGATCGAGGAGCGCGGCGATGCGATCGCGCACCGGCATTTTTCCCTGCTCGCGATGGCGAGCCATGTACTTCTCGCCCCCGCCCTGCCGCGCCCTGGCGATGCGGTGATTGAGCTCGTCGACGAGCGTCTGCATCTGCGCGGCGTTCTCGCGAAACTCGGCGGAAGAATTGTCCAGATGCGTTTCCAGTGCGTCCATTGTTCTCCGGATGAATGTGAACGATGAAGGATGAACGTGGGTGGACGTGTGTCCATCGCTCATTCTTCAGACTTCATCGTTTGAAGTATATGTGGCGGAGCCGCTCGGCAACCAGAAGGCGCTCAGAGCGGCTGAGCCGCTCGCCGTGAATAGTCAACTCCTTGACGAATGCCGTCGTGGCCGGGTCGAGCGACTGCAGATGCCGCAGCTCTTCCTGGAAGTCTTCCGCCACGCGATCGACGAGACCCACCTGCTCCGCCCCGGCGGCTGAAAGAACCGGATTACCTAGAAAGAGACCCCGGGCGGCGGGACCTCCGAGAACCTTCCGCCAGCGCGAGGTTCCGCCGAAACCGGTGACGATCCCGAGCTTTCCGCCGGGATGGGAAAAACGCGATCGCGGGGTAGCCAGGCGCAGGTCGAACGAGAACACCAGGTCGAGCGCTCCCCCGAAACAGTCGCCGTCGATCAAGGCCACCGTGATCAGCGGCACCCTTTCGATCGCATGGAATGTCTCCTGCCCCAGGCGGGCGAAGTCGGCTGCTTCCAAGGGGGTGAACTGCGCCATCTCCGCCATGTCGGCGCCGGCGGCGAAGATGCTGGCGTGCGAGGAGCGAAACAGGAGAAGGGCTGCAGGAGCTAACGACCCCTCAGCCCCGCTTCGCGGACCCTCTCCCCGCTCCGCGGGGCGAGGGGGATCGAATGCATGCTCCTCGCGAGAACCATCCAATCGAGACCCTTCGCCCCGCGTCAGCGGGGAGAAGGTGGCCGAAGGCCGGATGAGGGGTGTGACGATCTCGCGGAGCTCCCGCAGCGCCTCAGTCGACAACACGTTCACGCCGCCGTCGTCAAACGCGATCTCGACGCGGCCGGACGAGCGGGTGACGCTGAAGCGCGGCATCAGCGCTGGACCGCGCTGCGGATCGCCTCGACTGCGGCCGACGTCGGCGTGCCGGGGGGGAAAATCTCCCGGATGCCCATCTTCTTCAGCGTGGCGATGTCCTGCTCCGGAATGATGCCTCCGGCGAACACGACCACGTCCTCGGCGTCCTCTTCCTTGAGCAGGCGCATGATCTCGGGAAAGAGGACGTTGTGCGCGCCGGATAGGATCGACAGGCCGATGGCGTCGACGTCCTCCTGGATGGCGGCGGCCACGATCTGCTCCGGCGTCTGCCGCAGGCCGGTGTAGATCACTTCCATCCCGGCGTCGCGCAGCGCCCGCGCGATCACCTTCGCTCCGCGGTCGTGTCCGTCCAGCCCCGGTTTGGCGATCAGGACGCGAATCTTGTTCTCACTCATTGCAGGGAAGCCTCCGGAACACCGTCGCGGAACGCGGAGAGGATCACGAGATCGTGGTACGTCCCTTCGCGATAGAAATCCCGCCGTAGCGTTCCTTCCTGGACGAAGCCGTGCGTTGCCAGCACGTGCTTCGCCTTCTCGTTATAGTCGAATACTTTGATGATCATGAAGCGGCGGCGCCCCTCCCGCATCTCGCGCGGCGGCATGTGGTCCATCGGCATCGGGGGGCGATTATAAGGGCATGAGGCATGAGTGATGGGGCATGGTGGGCACGCCGAGGTCATCCGCCATCCCCCCATGTCTCATGCCTCATACCTCATGCCTCGGTGCAGTACCATGTCCGCCTCCTCGGCGACGACATCGATGCCTGGTTCAGAAGCTGACGCAGCCCTTGCCTTGCACCGCCGCTCCATCATCGTGGACGGCCACTGCGACACGCCCTACCGGATGTTCCGGCGGAACGTGCATCTCGACGAGCACGATACCGAGGCGCAGCTCGATCTGCGCTCGTTGCAGGAAAGCGGGATCACGGCTTCGTTTTTCGCCGCCTACGTCCCGCCGTTCTACGCGAACCGCGGCGCGGCGAAACTCGCCTTTCGCCTCATCGACCTGATCAAGTCGGAGGCGGCACGCTATCCGGAGAAAGTCGTCTTCTGCGCGAACGTGGACGGCATCCGGAATGCCAAGCGTCAGGGAAAAGCCGCGCTGATGGCCGGCGTGGAAGGCGGTCACGCCATCGAGCACTCGCTCGACATTCTGCGCGACTTCTACGCCCGCGGCGTCCGCTACATGACCCTCACCCACGTCAACACCAACACCTGGTGCGACTCGTCGGGCGATGAGCCTGTACACAATGGTCTCAACGAATTCGGCCGCGACGTGGTCCGCACCATGAACGATCTCGGCATGATCGTCGACATCTCCCACGTCTCTGACAACGCCTTCTACGACGTGGCCGAGATCACGCGCGTGCCCATCCTGGCGACGCACTCCTCCTGCCGCGCCATCTGCCGCCACCCACGGAACATGACCGACGACATGCTGCGAGCGCTGGCGAAGAACGGCGGACTCTGCATGATCAACTTCTTCGCCGCTTTCCTCGACGACGGGGTTGCCGAGGTCATCATGCGTGCCCAGAAACGGGCGAAAGACCAACCTCACAGCGCAGGCGGAACCGAGGAGATGCCCGACGACAACACCGACTGGGACAGCTTCGTGGAGTGGTTCCAGGCGTTAGGCTGTCCGCGAGCGAGCATCAACGACATCGCCGACCATGTCATCCACGCCGCCACCGTGGCAGGGATCGATCATGTCGGCATCGGCAGCGACTTCGACGGCGTCCCTGCCCTGCCGCACGATCTCCCCACGGCCGCGCAACTGCCGCGCGTGACCGAATGCCTCCTGGAGCGCGGACTCTCGGAAAGCGACGTCGAAAAAGTCCTCGGCGCCAACTTCCTGCGGGTGTTTGAGGCTGTGGAAGCGGGGAGGAAGCCCGTGAGTCCTGAGTCCTGAGTCCTGAGTGCGGCGCGGATGGTGCGCGTGTCATCCTGAGAGGCTGTGCGGAAATCGGATCTGCAGCCTGTGTGGCACAGACACTCTTGTCTGTGCCGGGCGGAATGCGCGGCAGCGGCACAGCCAGGAGTGTCTGTGCCACATCGGCCGTTCACTTCTATCCGATTTCCGCACAGCCTCTGAGCCGGCGGAGCCGCCAGGCGGAGCGCGGCGAAGGCCCCCAGCCCGGCGCGGGTGGTGGAACTCAGGACTCAGGACTCAGGACTCCAGGACTCCAGGGTATGGATTTCCCCTCCTCCGTCACTCCCCATGTACGGACCAGTCCGTCGTGGAGGAGTTTCGACATGGCCTACCAGATCTCTCAGCAGAACCAGAGCATCGAGGTACACGATTGGGACGACACCCCGGACATCTCCAGCCTGGTGGCCGACTTCTCCCGAGTTCACGTGCTCCTCTCCATCTTCGACGGCGACACGGCCAAGTGGCTGCAGATGATCGACAGCGTCGGAACCCAAACCGAGAAGCTGGCGGACGCGCCCTTTCTCCGCCGGCTCCAGCAGCGCCTGGCACGCGAGCCGGAGCTCATCAACGAACTACGGCGGGTGGTCTCTGAATTCACCCACCTGGTGACGGCGCCGTCCCGGCAGGCATAGAGTTCGCGTTGCTGCAGCGGGGCGTCGAATCAACGACAAGAGTTGCGGCCACGCTGCTGCGCGTCCCCCGATTCATGGCGTAGCCGCTGCCGGTCTTACAATCTCGCAATGCGTCGATCGGTCGTCCTCATCGCACTCCTCATGTTCGTGTTCGCGTGTCGGCAGGAAAAGCAGGCCCAGCCATCGCGGGCACCGCAGCAGAGCCCACCCCTGCCGACGAGCTCGACGGCGCTGACCGCAACCTCTATCTCTGCCTTCCCGAAACCGGCGGCCCGATCGACACCGGATCGCTGCGCCGGCGACGGCTCCTACAGCCAGGCCGTCGATTGCTACCGGCAGACGTCGCGGATCGACTTCACGTTCGAAGAACCGACTCGAATCCGGGCGGAGGGAGAGATGTCCCGCCCAACCATCGGCGCGGAGCGGCTGCGGTTCCGGCTGGCAGGCAGCGGAGCCGACGACGGCGAGTGGAGCGCCGAAGCGAGGGCGTCAGGCGTGGTGTGGAGCAGGGACGGGAAACGCGTCAACAGCACTCCGCCGACCGCCGATCGCCTCTGGCAGTTGACGACGCTCTACATCGACCCGCAGAAGAAGGAACGTGAGGCGCAGCGCACCGGCACAGAACGGATCGGCGCGGAGGACTGCATCCGCTATCACTTCACAGATGCCAACAGCAGCGCCGCTCAGGACGTCTGGGTCAGCACGACCGACGGCCACGTCGTGGCGATGAAGCGCGAGTCCCGCGGAGCGTTCCCGTCGTATTCGCTGACGGTCCGGAAGATGGGGAAGTAGCGGGCACGACGGTTACGAGGTCACGAGGTCACGAGGTTGCCCGGTGTGCGCCGCTGACAATCGGGAGACCCCTGATCCGGTCACCTCGTGGCCTCGTGACCTCGTAACCTCGTGACCCGGTGACCGCCCCCCACCCGTCCGAGCCACAACCGCCCAATCAATCATTCCTTTCTTGCGTACGGAACAGAGCACTGCGACAATCTTCCGTCGCAACCATTCCAGAATGGAATCACCCACTTTAATGACCAAAGTCGACCCGAGCAGCGCATCGGATCCGGTAGGCGAAGCCCTCGCCTCGAACGCCCCAGGTAGCCACGACCATCTCGAGCTCGTTCTTCAGCATCTCCCGGCCAACGTCTGGACGACCGACCACAACTTCCGCGTGACCTCCTGCCTCGGCGGTGGCCTCGCCTCGGTCGGCGTCGACGCGACGAATCTCATCGGCGCGTCCCTCGAGGAGCGGTTGCTCGGGCACCCGCGCCATGACGAGATCATCAGCCTTCACCGACGAGCCATGGAGGGTGAAACCCTCGTCTTCGAGTCCAAGTGGAGCGACCGCGCCTTGTACGTGCGCATGCAGCCGCTTCGCGATGCAATGGGAAAGACCATCGGCTGCATCGGGATGACATTCGACATCACGGATCAGAAGCGCGCCGAGAAGCGCTACCGCGAGCTGTTCGAACGAAATCTCGCCGGGGTGTTTCGCTCGACCGTCAGCGGCAACCTCCTCGAATGCAACGAGGCTTTCGTGCAGATGTTCGGCTACTCGTCGCCGCAGGCGATGATGACGGAGCTGAACGTCAGCAGCAACACGCGCCAGCTGTACTGGAGCACCTCGGACCGCGACGACGTCATCGACTCGCTGCGCAAACGGGGCGAGCTGCGCAACTTCGAGATCCGCCTCCGTACCTGCGACGGGCGCATGGTGTGGGGGCTGCTCAACGAGACCCTCGTTCCGAACGAGGGCGACGACATCCTCGAGGGAACGATCATCGACATCACGGCCCGGAAGCTCGCCGAGCAACGGATCGAGTACCAGACGTTCCACGACGCGCTGACGGATCTGCCGAACCGGTTTCTTTTCAACGACCGCCTGCGCGTGGCGCTCGCCCACGCAAGGCGCCACCGCGGCTCTGTGGCGGTGATGTTCCTCGACCTCGATCACTTCAAATTGATCAACGACACGATGGCGCACAGCGCCGGCGACGAGCTTCTGCGCAGTGTCTCGGAACGCCTCTCGGCGTGCATTCGTCCGGAGGATACCGTGGCCCGTCTGGGCGGCGACGAATTCGTCTTCATCTTCTCCGACATCCATCAGACGGCTGCCTCGGCGACCATCGCCCAGAAGATCATCGACGCCATCCGGCGGCCGTTCGTGATCCACGGCCGCGAGCTGTACATGACGGCGAGCATCGGCATCGCCGTCGCGCCGCACGACGGCAACGACGCGGAGACGCTGGTGAAGAACGCCGATTCCGCAATGTTCCGGGCCAAGGAAGCGGGCCGGGACAATTTCCAGTTTCACACCCATGCCGCTCAGCTGCGCGCCGAGACACGCCTGACCACTGAAACGGCGCTCCGGCATGCACTGGACCGCCAGGAGTTCTTCCTCGTCTATCAGCCGCAGGTGGAGATCGATTCGGGAAAGATCACAGGCTTCGAAGCTCTGCTGCGGTGGCAGCGCCCCGGTCACGGAGTCATCGCGCCGGACGATTTCATCCCCCTCGCCGAAGAGACGGGCGCCATCGTGGCCGTCGGCGAGTGGGTCCTCCGAAGTGCCTGCGCGCAGCTCCAGGAGTGGCAGCGGCTGCAGCCTGACCTGCGAATGGCGATCAACATCTCGCCGCGCCAGTTCCAGCAGGATGATCTGACGCGCATCGTCGAGGACGCTCTCGAGGAACACGACCTCGATCCGTCGACGATCGAGATCGAGATCACCGAGTCGCTTTCGATGGGAGAGAGCGACCTGACCATAGGCCGCCTGTCGCACTTCCGCTCCATCGGGCTGCGCATCGCTCTCGACGACTTCGGCACCGGCTACTCCTCTCTGGGCCGTCTTCGCTACCTGCCGATCGACAGCATCAAGATCGACCGGACGTTCGTCGCCGATCTGCGCGAGCACGGACCCGAGCACCGGATCGTGCAGGCCATCATCACCATGGCGCGATCCCTCGATCTGCGCGTCATCGCCGAAGGAGTCGAGACCGAGGACCAGCAGACGATTCTCCAGAACCTCGGCTGCAACGAACTGCAGGGCTTCATCTTCAGCAAGCCCCTGCCGAGGGACGAAGCCACGCTCCTGCTGATGTGACGGAAGCGAGTAGGGAGAGGCGAGTAGGGATCGCGCGCTGGAGAAGCGTGTCATCCTGAGCCGGTTAACGGCGCGTGCGCCGGTGGAGCGGAAGTGACACTGTCATTCCGAGCCAGCGGAACCGCGGAGGGGTGGAGCGCGGCGAGGAATCCCCCGCCGACCATGGAGAACCAGGGATTGCCCCTCGATCGGCACGCACCGCGCCTTTCCGATCCGCGCAGTTGTGCTACAACCCGCCCGTGAAGCCGGAGACCTCCATCAAGCTCGCAATCGCCGCGGTGATCGTTCTGTTCTTCGCCGGCTTCGTTCTTCGCGCGGCCCTCCGCCTCGCCACCACGGCCATGCACTCGCTCTTCGGGCTGCTGGTCGTCCTGATCCTCGTCGTGCTGCTGTTCGTCAAGACGAAATAGGCGCCTTTAGATGGAGGGACGCGCAGCAGCGCGTCCGCAACTCTCGTCGTCCCCGCCCGCACACCGGGTTGCGGACGCGCTGCTGCGCGTCCCTACGGCGTCGCCTCCGACCACCGACCACCTGAATACATCGACCGTGCCGATGAGCGCCGAAGCAGCAGTTTTCTTCGATGCCGGCTGCGTGTCCAAGGAAGCGGAGGTGGATATGAAGCTCGCTCTGTCGATTCTGGCTCTCATCACACTCGCGGTTCCGGCTCGAGCCGCCGGGCCGAACGGATTCTCGCTCGACGTGGTATCGGACGGCCGCACGTTGCGCGAATTGCATGGCGGAGGCGCCGTCTACGTCGAGGCGCTGAAAGGCCGTCCCTACGAACTGCGCATCACGAATCCTCTCGGCGTGCGCGTCGCGGTGGCGCTGGCCGTCGACGGCCGCAACACCATCGACGCGCGCCGCACCTCGTCATGGGATGCCGCGAAATGGGTGCTTGGTCCGTACGAGTCCACAGTCATTTCAGGATGGCAGGTCAACGGCGACACCGCACGCCTGTTCACCTTCACCACCGAAAAGCAGTCGTACGCCGCGTGGCTGGGCGACACTGCGAACCTCGGTGTAATCGAAGCGGTCTTCTATCGCGAGAACCAGCCGCGGCCCGCAGTCTGCCGATCGTGTGATCTTCGCGCCGTACCGGAAGCCGCCGACGCGCAGAAGAGCGGAGCTGCGCCGGCACAGGCGGCCGCACGGAGAGACGCACCACGCGCGGAGGCGCTCGGCGGTTACGCTGCCACCGGGATGGGTGACGCAACGCCCAACGCGGTGACCCAGGTTGCGATCTCCCTCGACCGCCGGCCGGTGGCTCACGTGCGCATCCGCTACGAATTTCACGACCAGCTCGTCGCGCTCGGCGTGCTGCCGCGCTTCGATGAACCTCCGGCGCGCCGTGAACATGCGCGCGGATTCTCCAACTGGTGTCCGCAGCCGTAGCAGAGAGTGCTGAGCTCTGAGAGAACGCGAATCGCCCGAGAGAACTCAGCGGCGGCCGTGAGGCCGCCGACGAACGACTCCCCGCTCCGTCGGGGCAGGTAGCGCGCGACACGATTCGAAAGAGAACCCTCTGTCGCGCGCTACGCACGCTCGCGTCCTTACAGGACTAGTACTCAGCGCCCGGCCGCTGCCGCTGCTGCCACGGCGCAACTGGCGAGCTCCGCTTCGGCCGTGACGCACACCCCCAGGTCCCGCAGCAGGCCGTCGCGGATGTCGTAGATCCAACCGTGCACCGACAGCGCCTGACCGCGAGCCCACGCGTCCCGCACGATCGTCGTCTGACTGACGTTCATCACCTGCTCGATGATGTTCAACTCGCACAGGCGACTGTGCCGCTGCGCCTCGGTTTCCAGCGCGTCGATCTGCGCCTGGTACTTCCATCGCACGTTCTGAACGTGGCGCAGCCAGTTGTCGATCAGCCCTAACTTGTCGTCGCGTAGAGCGGCCAGCACGCCGCCGCAACCGTAGTGGCCGCAGACGATGATGTGGCCTACGCGAAGGCTCTCCACCGCGAACTGGACGGCCGAGAGGCAGTTCAGGTCCGTGTGGACGACGACGTTGGCCACGTTGCGGTGAACGAACATCTCTCCCGGCAACAGGCCGACGATCTGGCTCGCCGGCGCACGGCTGTCGGAACAGCCGATCCAGAGATACTGCGGTGTCTGCTGAATCGACAGGCGGCTGAAGAAATCGGGATCCTCCCGAGTCATCGCGGCAGCCCACGCGCGGTTGTTCGCAAAGAGGTCGCTCAGGACACGCATGTCGACAGTGGCGCGCATTCTACGACGGCCGGCAGGCGTGGAGAGCGGACATTCTTGTCCGCTGCCGGCGGACATTCTTGTCCGTCGGCTGACGAGCAGCGTGGCTGGCGCAGGCAATCGGCGATGCACGTATGCCCAGCGGCCGGACACGAATGTCCGGCCGCTGCGGACAGGAATGTCCGCTCTCCAGGCCCGGGGCACGGCGCAGCCGCCCTACGCTCGTTTCACGTCAGTCGCGAAACGACGGCGGCTGGACTATCGTCTAACAACACATGCGGATGCTCGCCGGAGCCGGACTTCTGGTGTGGTCGATCTTCGCGTCAGGCGCAGCGAGTGCGTCCGCTCAGACGACTGTCGCGCTGCAGGGCGGCAACGGACGCGATGAGGTCTGCCGCTTCCGGGCCGGCGACGGCGAGGACCCTTTCCGACGCTGGCTCACCTCCCAGGACGTGACCTGCACCGACGCGGCGTCGGGCGTCAGGTTCCCGCCCGGGCTGTGGAACGTCTTCGCGCGGTCGAATGCAGCCGTCTCTCGCGATCCCCTCCTGGTCGACGGCGATTCCGCGCCAGCGACTCTGGCGATGTCGGTCGCCCCTGCCGCCACCCTGGCCCTGCAACTCCCCCCCGGCCTTACCGCGGTCGTCTACGCACCGAAGCACGCCATCGCGTTCCCGGCTGCCGACCGGATGCTCGTCCCTGCTGATGAAGAGCTCTGGCTTTTCGTTCTGGCGAAGTCCGCCTTGGCTGCAGTCGTCGTGATTTCTCCGATACCGGCGGGGAGTGAGCGTCAGGTCGACACGCGGGACCTGCAGCCCACGCCGGCCGTGGTCGGTTGGGTGCATATCCCCGACTCCGACCGCGCAGCACTGAAAACCGCGCGCGGCGTGTCGCTGCCGCACATCCGCATCGCCTCCGCTGGGAAAGAGACCGAAGTGTCGTCGCTCCCTGCGCTCGAAGCGCTGCACGGCGCATTCGTTCTCCTGCCGAGTGTGCCGGCGAAGGAGGCGGAGCTGCAGCTCACCGGTCGTGGCTGGCTTTCATTCCGGCGCGCCCTCGCCATCGGACCGCAGCCCGTGACGCTCGTTCGCCAACCGATCGAGGCGCGTGCTTCGGCGACACTGGTCGTGAACTGGAGCAACCTGAGCGATCTGGCTGCGCTCGATCGCTCGGTCGGGTCGTGCGACCCGTCGACGGAGCCGCCACGATTCGACCTCACGATCTCCTCATGCGCGGCGCCCCTTTCTGGAGGGACTGTCGAACCGGCTACGTGCCAGCCGATCCGGAAGGAAGCGCTCGAGCTACAAGCGAAGTACGGATCGGTTACGGTGGAAGAAGTTCGTCCCGGCTTCTATCGTGCGGAGCTCCGCTTCGGGAAGCTTCCGCCGACGGTGATGACGTCGGTGCTGCTCCCCTGGCAGCAGCAGCCGATCCGGTTGCAGACCTCCTATCTGCAGGTCTACGGCAGCCTCACGCGCGGAGGCCAGCCCCTTGGGGAAGACGCACGCATCGACTTCCCCGGCGGCGGAATCGGCTTTGCCCCGCGCGATCGGGACGAGTATCACGCCGTGCTGCTGCGCCCCGTGGGAGCTGACGCGAAGGTGGACATCGTCACCTGCCGCGGCGAGCGCATGTTCGTTCTGACGGACCAGCCGATGATGCGCAACGCCCGCTTCGATCTCGACATCCCCGACAACGTCCTGACCATCACGGTCGTCGACACATTCACTCGGGCGCCTCTCGAGCGGGCCAGCGTGCGGTGCACGGTGATGTCTGCGGCCATGCGCGGCCGCGGGGGCGTTCGCCTGCCGTCGCGCCATCCGGTCATCACTCTCCAGCTCACACACGATGACCCGGCGCGCGATGTGTCGAACCAAGGCGAGCGTGTCCCAGGACGGTTCACGATCAAAGGGGTGCCGGAGCGCGAGATCCAGCTGCAGGCGAGCAGTCCCGGCTACAAGAAGAAGGACGTCGAGCCGTTCTCGATGACCAGGAGCGAGAAGAAGGAGATCGAAGTCCAGCTGGTTCCACTGCGCGGTTCGGAAGCAAAGATCGTCTCGGCGCGGCCGTTCGAGAAGGCGACCATCTTCTGGTTCACGCTGGCCGGAGTGGAAACGGAACGCGCCGATCTCGCTCCCGACGGGACGTTCGTCTTCGAGGAGACGCATTTTCGCGGCGAGACCATGACGGTCGTGTCGCTCTCCCATCCGCTGTGGATCACGCCCGCTCCCGCTGTCGAACGCGCGAAGCCGCTACAGGTCCGCTTTCCCGATGCGCCGGCGCGTGAGGCGGAGGTTTGGCTTCCCAACTTCCCGCCGCAGCTGTCTACACTCGTCGGAGTCACAATCGGGGGGCTGCGCGTCCCTGGGCCCGCGTTCGTGCAGCATCTGGCGCTCCGCGGCATCCAGCCTCTCGTCAACGGCGCAGGACCTCTGCACATCCCGGCGCTCGCCGAGACCGGGCCCATCGACATTCTCCGCGGGCCATCGATCCAGCGAGCACCCTCCTTCGCTCCTCCGGATGCCCTCGCTCTCCGCAGCTTCGCGCCGCTAGCCACGCGCCGGCTGATGGCGGGCAGCAACAGAATTGTTTTCGACGGAAAGTGACGGCGGGAACCAGTTCACCACAGGGGCACAGAGGACACGGAGAACGACAGAGGCGCCGATTCAATCGGTCAGCCGCACGGCCTTTCGGCCGACGAGTTGTCCCGCGCCTGTCCACACTTCGACTCGGTACGTCCCGCGCTCGAACCCTGCCGGCGGAGCGCGCAGCGAATCCCAGACACGGAAGCCATTGGCGTTGGCGGTGAGCTGGGCGGTTCGCGACGAACGGAGCAGCTTGCCGTCATGGAGGAATCGCATCTGGATGCGGACCGGAACGCGGCTGGGAGAAAACACGGTCGCCACTGCGTAGAGCCGCCCGTTTCGGAGCGTGCCGATCGGAATCTCATCCTGGTACTGCAGCGGAGCGAGGAGCGTTCTGGGGTCCAGGGCCGCGGAAAATCGCACCGCAGTCAGACGAAGTGGAACGGGCGGCAGGAGCGGCCGCATGAGCCTCACGGCGATCAGAGCGGCAACGGTTCCGACGACAAGAAACGCCAGACGCCGCGGTTGGCGAAGGCCGTCCCAGCGGAGCACGAGTAATGCCGCCGCCGCGAACGCCACGCCTGCCGCGATGTACGCCCCGTTATCGACGCGGATGCGGAGCAGCAGCGGAATGAAGAACTGCAGCGCCGAGAAGCTCACGAAGGCGAAGAAACCAACGGCGAACGCGGTGTTCTCACGAAGCAATCGATCGAACACGAGGTCGAAGCACGAAAGGATCGCCAGGCCGCAGAGGATCACCAGATAAGCGCAGTTCCACGAAGGGAACGTCGTCGAATAGAAGTAGAAGGGGATGAGAAAAAAGAGAGTCTCCTGGTACATCACCCTCGTGAAGTACGAGACCACGCTTCTCGCGAACTGCATCGCCCGCGACTGACCGCTCATCGCGACGCGCGAGACGAAGAGCGTCGATCCCCACGTGAGCGCGATGAAGATCACCACCCAGCGGAGGAAGCCGTAGCGATTGTGGGCGAGGACGAGGACCGCGATCCCGGTCAGCAACGCCCACGCGGAGTGGACCGCCCAGAGGACTGACGAGTGCCGCCTGAGGACGATGCGCGCGAGCGCAGCCGCCCGCCTCCTCCGCCGCCGCCACCACGCTCTCCACACGGAATCCCCGCCGCTCACGCCCGGCATTGTAGGGACATCGGGGCGGAATCCCACAACTGAAGAGTCATCCAGGCGCGCCGATCTGCGCCGCGGGGCGGACTCTGCGCGTCCCTGCAAGACATTACTTAGCGTGCGACCGAGCGGCGAGACGTCACAGAAGCTCGCGCAGCCTCGCGTATCCGCTTCTGCTCAGGGGGAGCCGGCTGCCGTCGCGCACGATCGCCACGCGGCTGTCCTTCGCGTACAGCTCGATCTTTTCGAGGCGCTCGATGTTCAGCAGATAGGAGCGGTGAATCCTGACGAACCGTGCCGGATCGAGCTCCTCGCCGAGATCTCCGATGGGCTGCTGCTTGTGAAGCTTCGTTCCGCCGGTGGCGATGACGATGGCGTCGTCGGCGGCCTCGACGTAGT
>JADGOA010000290.1 GCA_017883215.1 Thermoanaerobaculia bacterium
TGGCAGCGATGATTCTCCCCGATGCACGGGAAACAAATCACGTTTGGGCGGGTTCTAGGCAGACATTGGAAGACCGGATCGACTTAGTCGCTATTGAGGCGGAGCAGCCGCGGCCGGGGGTAGGCCTTGCGATCGCGGTGTCGCTCATCGTGCACACACTGCTGATCGTCTACGTGGTGCGCAATTACCGGGCGATCACTGCGCTCAGCCCGGCGAGCGCTCCGATCGTTCACTACGTCGAGCTCATGCGGCAGCCGCCGAAAACCTTCGTCGAAGCTCCCGGCAGCAAGAAACAGAACGCGCCGGTCAATGCCCCCTTCTCGGATGCGAACCGCAAGGCCAGCATGCCGAACCCGACCGGAACCAATCCGACCACCCGCCCGGGCGAGGGGCCGCTCTACGTGCCTCCGATGCCGGCGCGCGGCGACAGCCGCCAGCCACAGCAGGCACAGCCGGCAATCGATCAGCCTGCCCAGCAACCGGGGCAACAGGCAACTCCTCAGAACCCAACATCCGCCAGCGGCCTGACCTACCGTAAGTCGACCGCCCAGGCAGCCACGAGCGGTGTGGACTGGCGAAACGCGATCAAGGACGTCGGCAAAGTCGCCTCCCTCGGTGGTCAGCAGGGGCTCGACCTCAGCGGCGCCGGCGGCGGTGAGAAAGGCTTCGCCGCAAGCGGACCTCTCTCCTTCGAGACGCAGTGGTACGACTGGGGTCCCTACGCCGCTTCGATGGTCAGCCGCATCCGCGTGAACTGGTACGCGAACATGCCGCCCCTGATCCGCACCGGCATGAAGGGCGTCGTCACCATCCGCTTCGCCATTCACCGCGACGGCAGCATCACCGACGTCACGATCGTCAACAGCAGCACGATTCCGCCGTACGACTTCGCCGCGAAGCACGCCATCGAGCTCTCCTCCCCGCTCAACCCCCTGCCGAAGGACTTCCCCAACGAGATGGAACACGTCACCTGCATGTTCTTCTACAACGAAGAGCCGCCAGCGCGGGGATGACGAAGTCCTGAGTCCTGAGTCCTGAGTCCTGAGTTGGACAGCGCAGCGACGAAGGCGTAAGAACGCGGTGGCAATTGTTCGTCGTGCGCACGACGCGGCGTCCATGTGCGCAACGTGAACACTCGAACTCAGAGGTCGAAACTCAGGACTCAGGACTCAGGACTAGGTACGCAATGCAGATCGTCATCAAACGACCGGTCACCGTCGCGCTCCTGCTCCTGGTGACGGCGGCAATCGTCGCCGTGACGATCATCTCCACGGGGAAGAGCTACGGGAAGGTCGACCCGGTGCCGTTCGAGCAGATCCGCCACCTGGCACACCGGCTCGAGCACCGCCCCGTTTCGACGCAGATTTTCGCGGCGGTCGTCATGCCCGCGGTGGCGAATGTCCTTTTGTTCGTCCCGTGGGGATTCCTGATGTTCATCGCGCTTCACGACGTGGACCGCCCCACGGTTCAGACCTACGTCCTGACGATCCTCCTCGGCTTCACGTTTACCGTGACGGTCGAGGCGTTCCAGTACTTCCTCCCGTCCCGTGTCGCCGACATCGACGACATCATCTGGAACACGTCGGGAACGATCATCGGCGCGTTCCTCGGACACGCGAGACTGCGCGTGCGCTTCGAGTTCGAGTAGCCTCTCGATTACGTGGTCCTGGCGATCATGAAGAGCATCTTCTGATTGTTTCGCAGCTCGAAATGAAAACGGCGCGCAGCCAGCGCGGCGTTTTCTGTTTCGGCGGAGCGGCGGAGCCGCTTTGGAGTGCGGCGACCGCAGTCGCCGCTTTCCGGTCCACTCCAACTGCCGCACGGAAAGCGGCGACTGCGGTCGCCGCACTCCAAGGCGCTTCGCGCTCTCCGCGGTGTTCGTTGTCATCACGCCAACACGCCGCGCCACTTCGACCTCGCCGCCTCGTACCCGGGGAAAACGCTGTTGATCGCGGTCACTCCGAGCTGCTTCACCGGGTCGCCGGGTCGCGATGGTGACCTGGTGACTCAGTGACCCAGCGACCAGATCATCGGGCAACGCCACTCCCCTACTCGCTACTCGCTGACGTTCGGCACGATCCAGCTTCTGCCGTCGCGCGTGATCGTCTCCGCAGCGAACCCGAACAGCTCGCGCACGACCTCCGCGCGCATGACCTCGGCGGGGGTCGTATCGAGCGCAACCAACCCCTGGCGCATGACGATCATCCGCTCGCTGTACGCGGCGGCCCAGTTCAGATCATGCGACGCGAAGAGCACCGTCGATCCGGTGCGGTTCACGATGTCGCGCAGGAGCAGCGAGAACTGCTGCACGTGCGCGATATCGAGCGCGGCGAAGGGCTCGTCGAGCAGGATCAGCTTCGGCGCGCCGGCGAGGACGCGCGCGAGGAAGACGCGCTTCCGCTCGCCCCCGCTCATCTCGTCGAGGAAGCGGGCCGACAGGTGCGCGGCGTCGCACAGCGCCAGCGCCTCCTCGGCCTTCGCGTAATCCGACGCTCCCTCCCAGCTGAAGCGCCCGAGAAATGGCGCGCGGCCGGAGACGACCACGTCGATCGCCGTCATGGGGAAGGTGACGTCGATCTCCTGCGGAAGATATCCGACGAGTTTCGCGTACTCGCGCGGCTGCCATTCGTCCAGCCGCCGCCCCTCGAAGAAGACTTCGCCCCGGCCGGCCGCGAGGACCCGCGCCGCGATCTTCAGGAGCGTCGATTTCCCGGAGCCGTTCTGCCCAGCCAGCGCGATCAGCGAGCCACCGCCTTCCACGGCGATGCTGACTTCGCGAAGCGCAGCGACGCCGGAGTACGCGTAGGAAACGTTCGCCAGGCGCAGCATCAGCGCTCGCTCCGAAGCAGCGACAGAAAGAATGGAACGCCGAGCAGTGCGGTGAACGCGCCGACGGGGAGCTCGGCGGGGGCGATGGCGATCCGCGATACGAGGTCGGCGGCGACCAGCAGCGTGGCCCCGGCGATCGCACAAAGCGGCAGGAGGAAACGGAAGTCGCGCTGCCAGATCAGGCGCACGACATGCGGAACGAGCAGGCCGACGAATCCGATGATGCCGCTGACGGCGACGGCCGCGCCGGTGATGATCGAAGCAACGGCGAAACCGACGAGTTTCACCCGCTCCACGTCGACCCCGCGGGCCCGGGCGTCGTCTTCACCGAAAGCGAGCATCCGGATGTCGTTCCCGGCGAAGACCAGCACCGCCATGGCGGCGGCCAGCAGGACCGCGAGCAGCGCCGCATCGCTCCACGTCGCGGCGGCGAGCGTCCCCATCATCCACCGCAGTGCCGCGGTCAGGTCGCTCTGCGGCGACAGCGAAAAGGCGATGAGGATCAGCGCGGAAAAGAAAGCGTTGAGCACGAGCCCGGAGAGAAGCAGGCGGGTGGTGTCGGTTCGGCCGCGGCGCCGCGCCAGGAGGAACACCGCGGCAGTGGCACCGCAGGCGCCGGCGAACGCAACGAGCGGAACGATGCCCGGGAGGCGCGCCAGGCCGGCCGCCGTGGCGATGGCCGCGCCGCACGCCGCACCGCCCGAGACGCCGAGGATGAACGGGTCCGCGAGCGGATTGCGGAGAAGCGTCTGGAACGTCACTCCCGACACCGCGAGCGTGGCGCCGATCAGCGCGGCGACGATCACGCGCGCCAGCCGGATGCGCAGGAGGATGGCGCGGGCGATCTCATCCCCCGATGCAATGGCCCGCCAGGAGACGTCCGCCGCGCCGATGGAAACCGAGATTGCGATGGTGGCGAGAAGGATCAGGGTCAGCAGGATCACTGGACGCCAGAGCGTCCGTGATCGCAGAGGACGAACGGTGGCTGACGCTGCTGCCGATTCTCCGTGACTGTTCATTCGAGGAAGGCGCCCGACGAGCGCCCGGCGCTGCGCTCGTCAGCATAGACCGGGGATCGCGGATTGGGGATTGGGAGCCGGCTGCCGCGATGCCCAGCCTCCCACGCATCGAGAATCGCGTTCAGCGACCTGGCGGCTTCGACCAGGCGGGGGGATGGACGGGTGAAGAGGTTTTCGTTCACGGCGACTGCCGTGGTCCGTGCGCGCAGCTCCGGTGCGGCGCGGAGCAGCGCTTCCACTGCAGCGGGTTTCACCGACTTGTCAGGATAGAGAATCAGATCGGGCGGATTCGCCACGACGGACTCGAGCGAGTATTGCGACCAGCCGGAGGTCTGCACAGCGTTCTGTGCACCCGCGAGCGTGAGGAGATCGTTGCCGAAGGTGTCCTGCCCCGCCACGTAGAGCGGATCGGTCCAGATGGCGAACAACACCTTCGGCGGCCGCTGTCGATGGCGCTGCTGCCTCGCCATCCCGCTCTCGACCGCGGCGGCGGCAGCTTCTGCTTCGGGAGCGCCTAACAGCCGGCCGATCTCGCGCATGGCCCGCGGAACGTCGGCGATGCGCTCGGTGCGCACCACGAAGAGCGGGATGTGCAGTGACGAGAGCGCCGCGGCATAGGTCGCGTATCCCCCGGCAGCCAGCGCGAGCACCAGGTCGGGCCGCGCGGAGGCGATCCGCTCCACATTCGGCGGGATCCCTCCGACTTTCGGCAGAGCCTTCGCGGCCGCAGGTGTATCGGAGAACGTGTCGGTGGCGACCACCCTCGAACCGGCTCCGACGGCGAAGACGATCTCCGTCAAATTCGGAGCGAGGGTGACGACTCGGTGAATGGCCTTCGGAACGGCGACCGCGCGTCCTGCGTCATCCCGCACGCTCGCCCGCTCGACTCTTCCGCATGCTGATGCGAGAAGGACCACGAGCAGAAAACGTCTGGCGT
>JADGOA010000032.1 GCA_017883215.1 Thermoanaerobaculia bacterium
GAACCCCGGAGGGGTGGAGCGCGGCGAGGAATCCCCCGCCCGACCCGGGAGTGCGGGGGATCCCTCGCTGTCCTGCGCCGCTCCGCGGCTTCGGCAGCTTCTAATGACACGCGCCAAGCCCACCATCGCGTAGGGGCGCGCAGCAGCGCGCCCGCAACTCTCGGTGGGGGCGCGGGCGCACTGCTGTGCGCCCCTACACGAACGGGTCATTTCCGCTCCATCGGCGCTCTCGCCGTTAACCGGCTCGGGATGACAGGCTTATTGTCGTGCGCCATTCGGGCCTGCCACTCACCGCCAGCGCGCGGCACCGGATCGCGGCGGGCGAGACGCCCGCACTCGTTCTTCGCTTACCATAGAGACGTGAGCGATCAGCAGGAAGACTTCGTCCAGACCACCGTCAGGACGCTACTCGGCGGCGAGCTCGGCGACCTTGCTCTGAAGTTGATCACCGGCGACGACGGCCTGGACCGGGTCATTCTCCGGCCGCGCGTGCAGAAGCCGGGGCTGGCCTTCGCCGGCTACTACGAGTACATCAAGCCCTGGCGCGTGCAGATCATCGGTGCCTCGGAGACGAAGTACCTGCAGTCGCTGCCGCCCCGCCTCCGCGAGAAACGGGTGCGCGACGTGGTGGCCCTGGACGTCTCCTGCTTCATCGTCACCAAGGGCATTCAGCCGGTCGAGGAGTTCAAACAGGAATGCGAGAAGCGGTCGGTTCCGCTCTTCTCCACGCCAGCAATGTCCTCGACCACCATCACACGCTGCTCGTACTTTCTGGAGGAGAACATGGCTCCTCGGATCACGATGCACTCGGGCCTGCTCGATGTCTACGGGATCGGCGTGCTGCTCCTCGGCGACAGCGGAATCGGCAAGAGCGAGTGCGCCCTCGACCTGGTCTACCGCGGGCACCGGCTCATCGCCGACGACATGGTCGTGATCCGGCGGCATCCGAACGACGTCCTGCTCGGCTACTCGAACGACCTGCTGCGCCACCACATGGAGCTGCGCGGTATCGGCATCATCGACATCAAGGACCTGTTCGGCGTGGCCTCCACACGCGACGTGAAGCCGATCGACCTCGTCGTGAAACTGGAGAAGTGGGTGGAGGGGACCGAGTACGACCGCCTCGGGATCGCCGGCGAGACGTACGAGCTGCTCGGCGTTTCCAAGCCGTACGTACGCCTCCCTGTGGCTTCTGGACGCAACCTCGCGCTCCTCGTGGAGATCGCCGCGCGCAACCACCTCATGAAGCTGCAGGGTTACGACTCGGCCCGCGCCTTCACCCAGAGAATCGACGAGATGATCGCCAAGGAAGGAACGTCCGCCGTGCAGTCTCTCCCGTCGGTGCCACACGAAGAGGCCCTGAGCTCGGAGATTCGAAGCAGCAACACCCGGCAGATGCTGCAGCCGGACGTGCTGGACCGGATCCGACGACAGAGGTGATTGTGTCAGTTGCTGAGTTACTGAGTTGCTAAGTTGCTGAGTGGATCCTGCCACCACCAGTAACCTAGTAACTCAGAAACCCAGTAACTCAGAAACTCCGAGGTCATGAAACGCCGCCCCGAATATCTGGTCATCATCACCGGCCTCTCCGGGTCCGGAAAGAGCTACGTCCAGTCGACGCTCGAAGATCTCGGCTTCTACACGTGTGACAACCTTCCGCTGGAGCTGATCGAGCCGTTCCTCGATGTGGTGGCCTCGCACGAGGACGCCAACCGGATCGGAATCGTCGCGGACGTCCGTACGCACGATTTCGCCAATATCTTTCCGACGTTCTACCGCGAGCGCATCCAGAAGCTCGTTCCGAACGTGATCCTCATTTTTCTCGAAGCGAGCGACGAGGTCCTGGCCCGGCGCTATTCCGAGACCCGCAGGCCGCACCCGATGGCCAAAGGCCTTCCCGTCAGCGAAGCGATCCAGAGAGAAAGAGACGAGCTGCGCGAGGTCAAGGCGCTGGCTAATCTGGTGCTGGACACCTCGCAGTTCTCGGTCCACGAGCTGAAAGCCGACGTGGCCCGACGTTTCCAGCTGCCCGGCACCGAAGTGACGATGCTGGTGACGATCATCAGCTTCGGCTTCAAGTACTCGCTGCCGTACAACCTCGACCTCCTCTTCGACGTCCGATTCCTGCCAAACCCCCATTTTGTCGAGCTGCTCAGGCCGAAGAGCGGGCTCGACCCGGAGATCGTCGAATATCTCCACCAGCAGCCGCAGTACGGAGAGTTCTACGGCCGACTTCTGGACTTCGTCTCGTACCTCGCGCCGCAGTACCGCAAGGAGATGAAGAGTTACCTGACCATCGGCATCGGCTGCACGGGCGGCCGTCACCGGTCCGTCGAGATCGCCCAGCGGCTCGGCGAGGATCTGGCCGGCCAGGGATACTCGATCGAGATCGTGCATCGCGACGTGAACCGATGAGACAAATGGGCAGTGGGCAGTGGGCAGGAGATTCCGCGGTCCTCTGTGCACTGCCCGCTGCCCCACTGCGCACTGCAGAATCCAGTATCATCACGCGCTCGGAGGTAGTAACCCCTTGATCGGTGCCCTCATCGTCACGCATGGAAATCTGGCTTACGAGCTCCTCAAGGCCGCGCAAAAAATCGAATCGGACATCGGGACCATCGAGGCCGTTCCGTTGGAGTGGACCGACAGCGTCGACGAAGCGCGCGAAAAGATCCGGCTGGCTCTGGAGCGCCTGGGCAAGAACCGCAGCGTGATCATCTTCACCGACATGTTCGGCGGCACTCCGAGCAACATCAGCCTCTCCTTCCTCGAAGAAGGGCGTGTGGAGATCGTGACGGGCGTCAACCTGCCGATGATCGTCAAGTTCGGGATGCTCCAGCAGGGGGCCGAGGACGTTTCCATGCTGGCACACGTGATCGTGGAGAAGGGATCGAAGGCCATCCGGGTGGCGTCGGATCTGCTCGCCGCCGAGCGGCGAGCGGGGGTGCAGGGTTGACGCAGCGCGACATAGAGATCAGGAACAAGCTCGGCCTGCATGCGCGCGCCGCGGCCAAACTGGTGCACATTGCGGCCCGGTTCAAATCCGACCTCAAGATCCGCAGGGGCGACGAGGAAGTGGACGCCAAGTCCATTCTGGGCATTCTCCTGCTCGCTGCCGGTCGCGGAGCCGTCGTCACCGTCAAAGCGGACGGCGAAGACGAGTGCGACGCGCTCGACGCCATCGAGAAGCTCATCGAGGCGAAGTTCGACGAAGTAGAATGAGCACAGGCAGCGCGTGAGTGCCGGGTCTTACGCCCGCCAGGCACGGCTGCTCGTCAGGACCGACTTTGCCACCGCCGACCGACCGAGCCGCGAAAAGCTCCACCACGCGCAGCGATGTGCGTACGTACAAGGGCATCGGCGTGTCTCCGGGCATTGCCATCGGCCGCGCCCTGATCATCGAAACGCGGGTGGCGTCCATCTATCGGGTTCCCATCCGCGAGGAGGACGTTCAGTCCGAGGTGACGCGATTCCTCGAAGCGCTGGACAAGACGCGCGAAGAGCTTCTCGAGCTCAAGCAGAAGGTCAGCCGCTCCATGGGCGAAGAATACGCCTCGATCTTCGAGGCCCACGCCATGATCGTGACCGACGCCTCCTTCGCCGACAAGGTGGCGCAGAAGATCGAGTTCGAACAGGTCAACGCCGAGTGGGCGCTCTCGGAGGTCGAGGAGGAGCTGCAGGCTCGCTTCCAGAGTTTCGACGACGAGTACCTCCGAGACCGCGTCGCCGACATCAAGGACGTCTCGGAACGCGTTCTCGTCAATCTACAGGGAATCGCACATCACGATCTTTCCGAGATCAAGCACGACGTCATCATCATTGCCGACGACCTGACGCCGTCGGACACGGTGCACTTCAACCGCCGGCCAATCGTCGGCTTAGTCACCGAAGGGGGCGGTCGCACCTCGCACACCTCCATCATCGCCAAGTCGTTGTTCATGCCCGCAGTCATCGGCGTGCCGCGCGTGACCAAGGTGGTCGACAACGACGAGACGATCATCGTGGACGGCTACGAAGGCATCATCATCGTCAACCCCACGCCGGCGCTGATCGAGGAGTATCTGAGCCGCACCACCCGGCATGCCGAGGCCGAGAAGAAGCTCCTCGAGAACCGCGATGTTCCCGCCGTCACCAGGGACAGCATCCGCATTTCGCTGCAGGCCAACATCGAGCTGCCCGAGGAGCTCGACGACGCGGTGAAGTTCGGTGCCGAAGGCATCGGCCTGTACCGTTCCGAGTTCCTGTACATCTCCAAGTCGCCGCTGCTGCCCACCGAAGAAGAGCACTTCAACACCTACCGCATGCTGGCCGAAGCGGTGGCGCCGAACTGGTGCGTCATCCGGACCTTCGACCTGGGTGGAAAGAAGCTGGCCCGGGAGGTCATGGGCAGCAAGGAGGACAACCCCGTCCTCGGCCTGCGCGCACTGCGGCTCTGCATGAAGCACCGCGACATGTTCAAGACGCAGTTGCGGGCGCTCCTGCGCGCCTCCGCGTTCGGAAAGATCAAGATCATGTTCCCGCTGGTCTCCGGAGTACAGGAGCTTCGCCAGGTGAAGACGCTCATCCGCGAGATCAGGAACGAGCTGGACATCGAGGGGATCGCATACAACAAGGAGCTGCAGATCGGCATCATGATCGAAGTGCCGTCGGCAGCGATCATCGCGGACGTGCTGGCGACCGAGTCGGATTTCTTCGCCATCGGCACGAACGATCTGATCCAGTACTGTCTGGCCATCGATCGCTCCAACGAGAACGTCAGCTACCTCTACGAGCCGCTTCACCCGGCCCTGCTGCGCCTCATCAAAGGCGTCATCGACGCCGGCAAGCGCGCCGGCATCCAGGTGTCGATGTGCGGCGAGATGGCCGCCGATCCCATCTACGCCACGGTCCTCATCGGCCTGGGCCTGGAGATCTTCTCCATGAACCCATCCTCCATCCCGATCGTGAAGAACGTCGTCCGGGCAGTGCGCTACCGCGACTGCAAGAGAATCGCGGATACCGCGCTGCTGAAGAAAACCGCGCAGGAAATCGAAGAGTACGTAATCGAGAGCGTAGCCATGCGATTTCCGGAAGGATTGGTCAACAAACCCGAATGAGCACAAACGAGGAGATGTTCCGCCTCCACGACATCCAGCGCGTGCCGAAGCCGTGGGGTTATGAGCTCATTTTTGCGAAGACCGGACGGTACGTCGGGAAGATCCTGCACATCAACCGCGGCGAGAGCCTCAGCCTTCAGTATCACCAGGTGAAGGAGGAGACCCTGTACGTGGTCAGCGGCGAGCTAAGGCTCACCATCGAATGCGACGGCGACCGGCGTGAGCTCCCTCTGCGGAAGGGGGAGTCCTTCCACATCCCGCCGCGGCTCATCCACCGAATGGAAGCCGTCGCCGATACCGATGTCGCGGAGGTCTCGACGCCGGAGTTGCAGGACGTGGTGCGGCTGGAAGACCGATACGGGCGGGTTCCCGATTCGAAATGAAGACACCTCTCTGCGCTGTGCTCCTGGTCTGCGCGACCATCGCCGCCGGAGCGGCCGCCCAGACTGCGCAGCCGGCCGATTCGGCGCCGACTTCCACCGCTCCGCCGGTGCCGCACGACTCCCCCCTGGTGAAAGCGGCCAGAAGCTCCGGCGCAGCGCCGAAGATGCCGAAGAAGGTCATCACCAACAAAGACGTCAAGAAATCGAAAGGGAAGCTGACGGTGAAATCGCCGCCGCCGCTGCCGCCCGCTGCGACCACCACCAACGTGGAGACACGGACCCCCTCTGAGATCTCCGACGCGCAGTATCACGCCCGGAAATCCAACGATGAGCGCACCGCCAGCGCGGAAAAGCGCGTGGACGAGTTGCAGAAGGATCTCGCCGCGATCGAGCAGGCCTATTACGCCGAGAAGGATCTGAATCTGCGCGATGACGTCATTCAGAAACGGTTCGCGCAGACGAAAAGGCAGCTCGAAGCGGCGAGGAAAGAGCTGGCCGACGCACGCGACGCCGCCGGCGCGCCGGCCCCGAAACAATAATCGGCCGGCGCCGGTTCACTCTCCTGACTGCCGACCATCCGGCAACGGCCGCCGGCACGGCTCAGAGCCACCTCATGGCAAAGACTTTCTTCATCGAGACCTGGGGCTGTCAGATGAACGATCTCGACAGCCAGCGCCTCAGCGGCGGGCTCAAGCTCCGCGGCTACCGCCGCGTCGAGAGCGAGCACGAGGCCGACGTCATCCTGCTCAACACCTGCTCGATCCGTGAGAAATCGGAGCAGAAGGTCTTCTCCCGCCTGGGCGAGCTGCGGCTCGTCAAGAAGAGCAGGGGAGAGGTGACAATCGGCGTCTGCGGATGCGTCGCCCAGCAGGAAGGCCAGCGGATCCTCGACCGCGCCCCGTGGGTCGATTTCGTCATGGGGCCCGGGAACGTCGGGAATCTCGACGCCGTCCTCGACGGAAGCGCATCGATCGCCATCGATTTCCCGGAGGATCGCACCTACGACTATCTCTCCATCGACCGTTCCTCGGCGACGAAGGCATGGGTCACCGTGATGGAGGGCTGCAACAAGAACTGCACCTTCTGCATCGTCCCGACGACGCGAGGCAGGGAAGTGTCACGACCGTTCGACGAGGTGGCGGCCGAGGCGCGCGCGGCGGTGGAGAGTGGGAGAGTGGAGATCGAGCTGCTCGGCCAGACGGTCAACGCCTATCGCTGTCCGGTTTCCGGCCGCGATTTCGGAACGCTGCTGAGCTCGGTGGCCCGCCTCGACGGCGTGCTTCGCCTGCGGTTCATGACTTCGCACCCGGCGGAAGTCAGCGATTCGATGATCGAGGCCATGCGCGAGCACACGAACATCTCGCGGTACCTGCATCTGCCGGTGCAGTCCGGATCCTCGAAGATCCTCCGCCGGATGAAGCGCCTCTACACGCGGGAGAAGTATCTGGAGATCGTCGGCCGGATTCGCGAAGCCGTACCGGAAATCCATTTTTCCACGGACGTGATCGTCGGCTTTCCCGGCGAAACAGAGGAGGACTTCCAGCAGAGCCTGAGTCTCGTCGAAGAAGTGCGCTACGGCTCGATGTTCGCATTCAAGTACTCGCCGCGACCCGGGACACCCGCGCTGAAGCTCGGGCAACCGGTGGACGACGAGGTGGCCTCGGAACGTCTGACCCGCCTCTTCGAGGTTCACGAGCGGATCAAGCGCCAGCGTCTGGAGTCATATCGCGGCCGCGTGCTGCCGGTTCTTTACGAGGGTCCCAGCCGCAATGATCCGGCCATGCTGGCCGGCCGGACGGACGACAACTGGGTGGTGAATTTCGTCGGCAATCGGGCCATGCCGCTCGGGAGTATTCTTGGTGTGCGTATCGATCAGGCGCAGCATCACACGCTGCGCGGGGAGGCAGTATGAGCGAGCTCGTACCAATGGCCATCAAAGGATTGATGCTCGACCCGGTGTCGAACTCGCCGATCGTCGTCCTCAAAGACGCAGCTGAGAAGTGCTTCCTTCCCATCTGGGTGGGCATCTTCGAAGCGAACGCCATCGCCCTGCAGCTGGAGAACATCACCACGCCCCGCCCGATGACTCACGATCTGCTCCGGAACGCGATCAAGGAGCTCGACGCGCACGTTTCGCGCGTGGTCATCAACGATCTTCGCGATTCCACGTTCTTCGCGCAGATCGGACTGGTCATCGGGGACCGTACGCTGGAGCTCGACGCCCGGCCGAGCGACGCCATCGCCCTGGCGCTGCGGGTCGCCGCGCCGATCTTCGTCGCTCAGGCCGTCCTCGACCAGGCTCAGACCATCAGCCCCGAGCTTGAAGCGGACCAGGAAGAGAAGATGAAGAAGTGGTTCGACAACATGGAGAACGAGGACTTCGGAAAGTACAAGATGTAACCCGCACGGATCAGTTAGAATCCCACCAGAGTCCATGATCATCACCGTAGCCAACCAGAAGGGTGGGGTAGGCAAGACCACCACAGCGATCAATTTGTCCGCGGCCGTCGCGAACAAGGGCTTCAAGACGCTGCTGATCGACCTCGACCCGCAGGCGAATTCGACGATGAGCTACGTCGACGTCCACGCGGTTCCGCGCTCGATGTACGACGTTCTGGTGACCGAAGAGGTGGAGTTCGAAACGGTCGTCGTGCCCACGCAGGTCGAGAATCTCTTCCTCGCTCCCTCGCGAATCTCGCTGGCCAAGCTGGAGTCGAAACTGATCGGGGATCTCGACGGGCCGTTCCGCCTCAAGGACAAGCTGGCCAAGACGATCGCCGACTACGACTATGTTTTCATCGACACGCCGCCGACCCTCGGCATGATCACCGTCAACGCCATGGTGGCCTCCAGCCACGTCCTCGTTCCCATCCAGTCCTCGTACTTCGCGCTGGAGGGGACGGACGACCTGCTGGAGACCATCGAAAAGATCAAAGCCCGCCCGAATCCGAATCTGCAGCTGCTGGGTGTGGTGATCACCATGCACGACAAGCGCACCACGCTGGCCCGGGACATCCACGAGCAGATCGGGCAGGTGTTCGGCGACCGCCTTTTCAACACCATCATCACGAAATCGATCCGGCTCGAAGAAAGCCCCGCCTACAAGGAGTCGATTTTCACGTTCGCTCCCCGCTCCAGTGGGGCGATGGAGTACTACTCGCTCAGTGAGGAAGTTCTTTCGCGCGTATGAGCTCAGTTGGTGCCCACAGCTCCCATCTGTCCCATGGGTCCCATCTGTCCCATTGGTCCCATGACGGAATGGGACCGATGGGACCCATGGGACAGATGGGAACAACTGGGCAACTACGAGGACACCAATGGCAATGAAACGCGGCCTTCCAGAACGCGCCAGCATGCGTCACGACTCGCATTACGTAGAGGAGCTCACGCGACGCTCCGGACGTCATATCGGGTCGATGATTCCGCTGTCGATGATCGAGGCCAACCCCGAACAGCCGCGCACGAACCTGGGCAACATCGAAGAGCTGGCCTCTTCCATTCGCGAGAAAGGCGTGCTCGAGCCCATTCTCGTTCGTCAGATCTCGGCGAACGACTACCAGATCATCTCCGGCGAGCGGCGCTTCCGCGCCGCGTTGATGGCCGGCCTCGACGAGATTCCCGCCATCGAGCTCGACGTGGACGACAAGGAACAGGTCGAGATCGCGCTCATCGAGAACATCCAGCGGAAGGACCTCACCCCGTTCGAAGAGGCGGAGGGTTTGTTCGTCCTCCAGCAGAAGTTCGGATACACCCACGAGAGAATTTCTCAGGTCATCGGCAAGTCGCGCACGACGATCACCGAAACGCTGCTGATCAACGACATCCCGGACCGCATCCGCGCCATGTGCCGGGAAGCGGGAATCGCCAACAAGTCTGTGCTGGTGCAGGTGGCCCGCGCCGCCGACGAGAAGGCCATGGAACAGGTGGTTCGCGCATTCGCGGCGGGGGAGTTGTCCCGCGATGATCTGCGGAAGAAGACCGCCTCGAAACAGGAGCCGAAGAAGGCCGGGCGTCCGAAGAACTACGTCTGGAGCGTGAAGGACAAGCAGCTTCCGTTCAGCGTCAACCTGAGTTTCAGGAAGGCGAACGTCGAGAAGAACGAGATCATCGCCGCGCTTCGGGAGCTGCTACGGAGAGTGGAGTCGGACTCGTAATCGCATCGCTGGTCTAGCGGTTACGCTCGCGGCGCATACGAGCGTCGAAATGCACTGGCTACGCATTGCGGAGACCGCTGCATCCCTCCGCGCGCATCCGTGACCACAACAGGCTCCGCCGCGAACGGCTCTTGACACCCCGCGCAACGGCGCGTATGGTTTGCGGTCAACATGCATCGCGTCGCCACAGCTTCCTTGATGGGCCGAATGGTGATGCGCCGCCCGGGCGCGGACGCGTAGCCTCGCTGTGTCTTCGACCCGGGTCCCCTCCGTTTCACAATCCCAACACATCGCGCATTGACGCTTGCCACGTGAAGCATCGGCGTTGTTCACGCCGATGAGCGGGCCGCCGGATTCCGGCGCTTCGCCGGCAGACGCCGAATGCGGTGAAGCACAGGCAGTCGAGCCTGTGCCACAGCGGAGTGCGGGCGTCTCGCCCGCCGCGACCGGGCGTCCCGCGCCCGGTCGCCGGAACGAAACGGAAAGAGCTGCCGGCCGCGGGACGGCCGCCAGCGGCGGGCGAGACGCCCGCACTCCAACGGAGGATTGCATGTCTTACCGATACGACACCTTGGCGATTCACGCCGGTCAGCCCGATGACGAAGCCACCGGCGCGGTCACCTTTCCGATCTACCAGACCTCCACGTTCCATCAGACCGAGCCGGGAGTGAACAAAGGCTTCTGCTACGCGCGCACCGACAATCCGACGCGGCGCGCGCTCGAAGAGAACCTTGCCGCCCTCGAAGGCGCGCGATACGGGGTCGCGTTTGCCAGCGGGATGTCGGCCATTCACGGAACGCTGTCGCTGCTGAGTGCCGGCGACCACGTCGTCTCCACTCAGGATCTCTACGGCGGGGCCTGGCGCATCTTCACCAAGTTCTTCGCGAAATTCGGCGTGGAGTTCACGTTCGTCGACACCACCGATCCCGCCGCCGTTCACGCCGCCATCCGCCCGGAGACGAAGTTCCTCTGGCTGGAGACGCCTTCGAACCCACTGCTGAAGATCACCGACATCGCCGCCTGCGCCGCGATCGCACGCCACGCCGGCGTCCGCACGGTCGTCGACAACACCTTCGCCACTCCGCTGCTCCAGCATCCCATCGCGCTCGGCGCCGACATCGTCGTCCATTCCACGACGAAGTACATCAACGGCCACAGCGACGTTCTCGGCGGCGTGGTCATCACCGACGACGAGTCACTCGCGGCGGAGCTGAAGTTCTTTCAGAACGCCGTCGGTGGCGTGCCCGGCCCCCAGGACTGTTTCCTGATTCTTCGCGGTACCAAGACACTGCCGCTTCGCGTTCAGCGTCACTGCGACAACGCCGAGGAGGTGGCCGGGTGGCTGCGCAACCAGGAAGGGGTGGCGCGCGTGTTCTATCCCGGGCTGGCGGAACACGACGGCCACGCCGTCGCCAGGCGGCAGATGGAGCGCTTCGGAGCGATCGTCTCGTTCGAGCTCGATGCCAGCGTCGAAGAGACGCGTGCTTTCACGCGGCGCCTCAAGCTGTGGACGCTCGCCGAGTCCCTCGGCAGCGTGAAGAGCCTCTTTTGCCACCCGGCGACCATGACCCACGCTTCGGTCGAGCCGGAGGTGCGGCGGAAGGTCGGTATCGGCGACGGCCTGCTGCGCCTCTCCGTCGGCCTCGAGGACGTGCGCGATCTGATCGACGATCTCCAGCAGGCGCTCGAGCCCTTCCGTACTGTCTCCGCGGGGAGGGCCTACGCATGAGAAACGTCTCCATCGCACTCCTGGGGTGTGGCAACGTCGGCCGCGGATTCGTCGAGCTCGCCGGACGCGAACGGCAGCGCATCCGCGATCGTTACGGCGTCGACCTCGAGATCGGCCGCATCCTCGTGCGGGACCTCACGAAAATTCGCCCTGGCGTCGATCGGCGTCTCCTGACCACGCGGGCGCTGGAGGTGATCGACTCCGACTGCGACGTGGTGGTCGAGCTGGTCGGCGGCGTCCACACTGCCGGGGCGTTCGTCCGGCGCGCCCTCGCGAACGGGCAGGATGTCGTCACCGCGAACAAGGCGCTGCTCGCTGCGCATGGGCCGGAACTGTTCGAGGCGGCCACGCAGCGCGGCCTGTCGATCGGATTCGAGGCCAGCGTCTGCGGCGGCATTCCGGTCGTGCGGGCGTTGCATCGCGGTCTGGCGGGCGATTCGATCGAGTCGATCCGCGGGATCGTGAACGGCACGTGCAACTTCGTGCTGTCCCGCATGGAAGAGGGGCTCGACTTCGAGGGCGCTGTGCACGCGGCGCAGGAGCGGGGCTTTGCCGAAGCCGATCCGTCGATGGACATCGATGGTCATGACTCGGCGCAGAAGATCAGGATCCTGGCATCCCTGGCATTCGACGCGCCGGTGACCCACGAGTCGGTCATCGGGATCCGCAGTGTGACGCGCGAGCAGATCGAGCGGGCGCACGCGGGTGGATGCGTGATCCGGCTCGTGGCGGAGGCGGAGCGGCTGCCGGGAGGCGTGACGGTTCGCGTCCGGCCGCGGGAAATCGACGCCGCCGACATCTTCGGAAGTGTCCGCGACGAGTACAACGTCGTGGCGATCCGGGGACGGGCGACAGGCGAGGTGGTGCTGACCGGCAAGGGCGCCGGTGCGCTGCCGACCGCCGCAGCCGTGTTGTCCGACGTTATCGAGATCGCGCAGTTGCGGTCGGCGCGGCCCGCGGAGGTCGGTCGCGTAGGAGTGCGGACGTCCTCGTCCGCAGGCGCGCCACGTCTCGTGGCGCGCTGAGGCGGGGGCTCGGTTGGAGTTCCGAGAGGGCGATCCGGCGCGGGACGCCGGATCGCGGCGGGCGAGACGCCCGCACTCCATGCACGATTTAACATAATCTATCTTATCGGACTCTGCGGAAAACCGCCTTCGGGCTCGGCAAGGCCTCTTCGGTGCTCCTCGCGTGCGCCGAAACTTCCCCCGGCGGACGGTTACAATCCGAGCCGCTGATGAAGATCCTCACGCGCTACATCCTCAAAGAGATGATCGGGCCGACCGCTCTCGGCTTCCTCTTCTACACCTCGATCATTCTCATGCAGCAGATCTTCACCTGGGCCGGCATGATCATCCGCCGCTCCCTGACCGCCGCCACGGTCGGCAAACTGCTCGCCCTCTCCCTGCCGAACATTATCGTCCTGACCCTGCCAATGTCGCTTCTGTTCGGCATCCTCATCGCCATCGGCCGCCTCTCGTCCGACTCCGAGATCATCGCCATGCGCGCGCTCGGCATCTCCACGCGAACGATCTACCGTCCGGTCTTCCTCTTCAGCTTCGCGTTCTTCCTGCTGAACCTCTACCTCATCAACTTCGTGGTTCCCCAGGGCAACACGAGATTCCAGGCTCTGCGCTCGGAAATCACGACGTCCTACGTGCAGAAGGAGATTCAGCCGCGCGTCTTTTTCGACCAGTACGAAAACCTCACGATTTACGTGAACGACGTCGATCCGCGCACCGGCGAATGGAAAGGCGTCTTTGTCGCCGACAACCGCCCCGACGAGCATGAGGACGCCTCCTCGCCGCAGAAGCTCGCCGAGGTCGCCGCACAACCGCAATCCGGGCCCGTCAGCGGAGTGCTGGGCCAGCATTCCGCGGGTCAGCGCGTCAGCGTGGCCGAGCGCGGCAGCATCGTCACCATCAGGAAATCGCGCCAGGTCTGGCTCAACCTCCACAGTGCCTGGAATCACGTCTGGGACCCGCGAAGGCCGGACCGCTACGACCTCACCAGCAATTCGCTGCAGCGAATCCTCCTCAGCGACAAAACGCAGATGGACGCCTTGCGGTACACGCGCTCGTTCCGTGAGATGAACCTTCGCGAATTGATCGGCCAGGAGCACCTGCTGCGGCAGACCACCGACAAAGAGAACTACAACATCGCCTGGGTCGAGATCCACAAGAAGTTCTCTATCCCGTTTGCCTGCATCGTGTTCGGCATCGTCGGGCTTCCCCTCGGCATCACCAACCGCCGCGGCGGGAAAAGCTCAGGTTTTTCTTTAAGTATCGCCATCGTCCTGTTCTACTGGGTGGCCATCAACAACGGCGAGGCGCTCGCCGGCAGCGGCAAGATCTCCCCCTTTCTCGGCATGTGGGCGGCCAACATCGTCATGCTCGTTGCCGGCATTTACCTGATGATCCGTGCCAGCCGCGACATCGGAGCCACGAGGCCCGAGGGAAGCTTCCTCCGGCGGGCCGCCATCGCGATCGGGCGGCAATTCCGCCGGCGAGAAGACGCGCACCGTGTCGAAGCGGCGGACGACGACGAGCCGTCGATCCTCAGCCGGCTCGACGTCACCTTCCCGAACATCATCGACCGCTACGTCCTGCGCGAGTTCCTGAAAGTGCTTCTGCTCGTCCTGGTCTCAGTGGTGGCGCTGTTCCTGGTCATCGACTACACCGAGCGTGCCGCCGACATCCGGGTGAATCACATCGCCTTCCACACGGTGTTCGCCTATTACCGTTTCCTGATCTTCCAGATTCTCAACTGGACGCTGCCGATCTCCGTGCTCGTGTCGACGCTGGTGACGTTCGGGATGCTGTCGAAGAACAACGAAGTGACGGCGATGAAGTCGACCGGCGTGTCGTTGTTCCGTGTGGCGGTGCCGATCGTCGGGATCGCGGTCGCCATCAGTCTGCTCTCGTACGTCTTGCTCGATTTCGTGCTGCCGTACTCGAATCAGCGGGTGGACACACTGCTGACGCAGATCAAGAAAGGCAAAGCGGCATCGGTCGCCAGCGGCAATCAGCAGAAGCTCTGGATGCTGGGCAAGGGACGCTACCTCATCAATTTCCTGAGCTACGACAAGAACCTCAAGGAGCTCGGGCAGGTTCAGGTGTTCGAGCTTCACCCGAGCGAGTTTCGCCTCGTCCGCCGCGTCTACGCGCAACGCGCCCACTGGAATGGGCACGCATGGGTCTTCGAGAACGGGTGGATCCGCTCGTTCACCGACGACGGCGGCTCGACGTTCTCCCCGATCACGACTCCCCTGGCGCTCTACTACCGCGAGACGCCGGAAGATTTCGCGACGGAGGTGCGCGCTCCGGAGCAGATGACGTTCGCGCAGCTCCGCCGTTACATCGAGACGATCAAGCGCTCCGGTTACTCGGCGGAAGAGCCGTCGGTGAAGCTGTGGGTGAAGACGTCATGGCCGGCGCTCAGCCTGATCATGGCTCTCATCGCGCTTCCGTTCGCCTTCAAGATCGGCAAGCGTGGTGCGCTCTACGGAATCGGCATCGCACTGATCCTGGGGATCTTCTACTGGGTTGTCTTTGCGGTGTTCACGAAATTCGGCGAGGTCGGAAATCTGCCACCGATCCTCTCGGCATGGAGCGCGAACATCCTGTTCGGCATCGCCGCGTTGTACATGTTCTTGCACGTGGAGACGTGAGGAAGCTGCCACGCTGATCTCACCACAGAGGGACAAAGAGGAAAGTCTCTGTGCTCTCTGTGCCTCTGTGGTGAAAGCCTTTGCGCAGTCGCCGCCTCTCAGATCGCGTTGACGATCTGCGAATCGAGGCCCTGCCACTTTCGCAGGTACGCGCGACGGTCGCGGTTGTACTTCTCGACGAGTTGCCGGTACTCATCGAGCCTCCCCTGCCGCTCGTACATTGTCTTCGGCTGGAGGTAGTCGGCGTCGTCGAGGCCCGGCACTTTCCTCGCCACGAGGTAGCCGAAATCGGGATCGCTCTCCCACTTGATCGTCCCTTCGGCGATCGCTTTCACGATTGCCGACGAATGCTGAATCCTGACCTTCTTCGAGCGCTCGTCCGTCTCGTCACCGCCGATGCGGCCGGTGTTCATGAGGTAGACGTCCATCGGGCTCCTCTCCATCAGTTCCAGCATTCGGTTGCCCTGAAAGGCGTGCAGCAGCGGGAAGAACGGATTGGTTCCCGGTACCCGGAGCGACTTGCCCGCTTCCGCAGCGCCTCCGGCCGAGGTTCCCTTCGTTTCGCCGAGCATGAAGTACGCGGCGGCCAGAGGGCCTTCGAGCTTCGCGACCGCCGGGATGATGTTCTCGTTGCGGTTGAGGATCAGGAGGAAATCGACCTTGCTCGCAACCTCGCGGGCGTCAGCGGCGCCGGCGATGTCCTGCATGCGGATGACGGCCCGGCCGTTCGGGGTGTAGGAGGTGTCGAAGTAATCGATCTTCCCTTCGGCGTTCTGCGACACGTTCTCCAGGTATGCGTGTTCCGACGCGCAGGCGTTGTAGATCGTCGGCTCGTCGTTCGGATTCAGCCCGAAGGTCTTCGCAAAACAGCCGTTCTCTGTGGCGTAGATCTTTCCCCCCGGCATGAGCGCGCAGAAGTCGTCCTGCACCGGCCGGGAGTCGTTCTGCTTGGTGAATGTCGTGGTGGTCTTGCCGGTGCCGGAGAGGCCCACGATCAGTCCGACCTTGTTCCGTCCGGCGACCGGAATGACCTTGCAGCCCGCGTGAAGCGCCAGACCGCCGCGCTCGTACACGAGCTTGTTCCACATCCGCAGCCCGCCCTTTTTCGATTCGCCGAAGTAGTCGGAGCTCAACACGCGGGTGACGTAGTTCTCGAGGTCGACGGCGATCAGGCGCTCCTCCGGGTATCCCTCCGCTTTCAGATTCGGCGTGTAGATGACCGTGAGCTTCGGCTCGAACGACTCCAGTTCCTCGGCCGTCGCCAGGTAGTAGAGGATCTGCTGCATGCCGGCGATGTTGGCGTTTGCCTTCTCGATCACCAGCCGCGCCGGAACCCGAAACGCAGGATCGTTGCCGATGAACCCGTCGACCACGAGCATGTCCCGCATCTTGATGTAGTCGTTCTGAGCATTCGCGATCCTGTCGTACTCCGCACGCGAGATCGTCTGATCGGAGTGTTCCTGCGGCCGGTCGGTGGCGATGAACGTCGAGAGCTTGGATCGCGAGACCACGCGGGTGCCCACGTTGACGTTGTTGAATTCCGTCTTCCTGGCGTTCGGCATCTCCTCGGTAAAGCTGCGGAGCTGCTCGGGAGTGGGATTCCAGATCACCGACCTGGCGAGGAATGGCAGCGTCGGAGTGTGGTTCGTTCTCTTTCCGATGGCTGCGGCGGTGTTCACGGTGGGAGCCGTCGCGTGTGCAGAAGGCGGGATCTCGGTCATGCCGCGGTGCCTTTCGAGCTTCTTTTTCGTCGTTTTCGGTCGAGGTGGAGCGGATCGACGCAGAGAACGCGCCGTGGGGGCGCATCCTCCGCGCTCGAGCCGCCTGCAGTTGCGTCCGGTCAGGAAAGCGAGATTCTACACGACGAAGCCAGTGTTCGGGCTCGTGTCAGTGACGGATGGCACGCATCCGTGTCGGAGCGACGGAGACCTCCAGATACCGGACATTGATCCGTCCGAATCCGGTGTACGCCAGGGCCACTCGCGATCCTCGTGAGGCGAGGGCGAACTGGCGCGCGGATACCCCGAGGGCCAATGGCTCGCTGGAAAGATCGGACCTCGAACCGTCAGGATTGATGCGCATCGCCCGAAGCTCGGTCTGCATGTCCGGGCGCAGCCGGGCATACGCGACATCGACGCCGCCTGCGTCCTGCGCGACAGCGGGCGCCCAGTCGCTGGTGGTGGTGAAGGACTGCACGGCCGACGGAGTGCC
>JADGOA010000033.1 GCA_017883215.1 Thermoanaerobaculia bacterium
CTCAGAGGCTGTGCAGAAATCGAATTCACCACAGAGGCACAGAGAGCACAGAGACTGTTCCTCTGCCTTTCTTTCTCTGTGTCCTCTGTGTCTCTGTGGTGAAAGAGAGGCTTGGTATCGCCACGCTCCCGATTTCTGCACAGCCTCTCAGGATGACGGGTAACACCGTCATGCTGAGCGAGAACGGCCGACACCTGCGCCCGCGTCACATGGTGAAGTTGCCGGCTTCGATGATCTCGCGCAGGTGAGCCATGAACTGATCGGCGACGGCGCCGTCGATCAGCCGATGATCGAACGTCAGTGACACGATGCACATGGAGCGGATGGCGATGAAATCGCCCTCATCGGTCTCGATGACGACAGGGCGCTTCTTCACGCCTCCGACGCCGAGGATCGCCACCTGGGGCTGGTTGATGATCGGCGTTCCGAAAAGGCCGCCGTAGATGCCGGGGTTGGTGATGGTGAACGTTCCGCCCTGCACGTCGTCGGGCGAGAGTTTCTTCGTTCGGGCGCGCTCGCCGAGGTCGTTGAGCGCGCGGGCCAGCCCGAGGATGTTCTTTTCGTCGGCATGCTTGACCACCGGAACGATCAGTCCCCAGTCGAGGGCGACGGCGATGCCGATGTTCAGCTCGCGGTGATAGATGATGCTGTTCTCGTCCATGGAGGCGTTGAGGATCGGGAACTGGCGCAGCGAAGCGATCACCGCGTCGATGATGAACGGCATGTAGGTGAGCTTCACACCGCGCAGGGCGTAGTCCTCCTTGTACTGGCGGCGGAGCTTGTCCACGTTCGTGAAGTCGAACTCGAACACTGTGGTCACGTGAGCCGAGGTCTGTTTGGACGCGATCATGTGCTGCGCGATCTTCTTGCGCATGACCGAGAGCGGCTCGATGCGCACGTTCTCGCCGGGAGCGAACTGCGGCGGCGCGGCCCGCTCCGGCACCCGCTGCTGAGGAGCGATCGGCTGCGGCGGACGCTGGGGCGCCGGCGCTGCGCCAGCCGGCTGCTGTGCCACCCGCGGCTGCTGGAGGAAATCGAGGATGTCGCTCTTGGTGACGCGCCCGGAGACGCCGGTGCCGGAGAGCTGCGAGATGTCGACGTTGTTCTCCTGCGCGATCTTCCGAACGAGCGGCGAGGATTTCGTACGGCGCCGTTCGTCGAGCGAGGCGACGTTCTCTTCTTCGTTGCGCTCGGTGGCGGCAACCGCGGCAGCGGGCGGCGGCGGGACGCGAGTCTGCGGCTTCTGCGTGTCGACGGCGGGCGCCTCCTGCCGCACCTCCTGCCGCATGGCATCGTTCGCCTGTTGCTGCTCCGGTGGCGCGGCCGGTTTCGGAGGCTCCGGCGGCGGTGCGGGGGCTCCGGCTGCCGTGCTCTCGCCCTCGCCGGCGATGCGCGCGACCACCGAGTTCACCGGGACGGTCTGTCCCTCCTGAACCAGGATCTCGACGAGCGTGCCTGCGGCAGGCGAGGGGATCTCGGCGTCGACTTTGTCGGTAGAGATCTCGAGCAGGGGCTCGTCGCGTTCCACCTTGTCGCCCGGCTTCTTCAGCCATCGCGAAACGGTTCCTTCGGCGATCGACTCGCCCATCTGGGGCATTACGACATCAGTGGCCATTTTTCCGTGCTCCTACGAGGGTCTCATCGCTTGGTGCTGGGCATGAGGCATGAGCAATGAGGCATGAATGGAGCGCGACGCGAGCGCGTCACTCAGGCCTCATTCCCCATGCCGCGGTGCGTCTAGATGTGAATCGCGTGTCCCTGTACGTCCTCGGCCGCTTCCATGAGCGCCTCGGAGAGTGTCGGGTGCGCGTGGATCGTTTTGGCAATCGACTCGCTGGTGGCTTCGAGCTCCAGCGCGGCGCACGCTTCGACGATCAGCTCCGTCGCTTTCGGTCCCACGATGTGCACTCCGAGGATCTCGTCGTATTTCGCATCGCAGACGTACTTCACCAGGCCGTTCGCTTCGCCGATGATCTTGGCCTTCGAGTTCGCGGTGAACGGGAACTTGCCGATCTTGACGTCGTACCCGTGCTCTTTCGCCTTTTTTTCGGTAAGGCCGACTGAGGCGACTTCCGGGTCGGAGTACGTCGCGTTCGGGACGTGGTCGTAGTTGATCGGCCGGACGTCCATCCCTTTGATGTGCTCGATCGCGAGAATCCCTTCGGCCGATGCGCAGTGGGCGAGGGCGGGTGTCGGCACGATGTCACCGATGGCGTAGATCCCCGGCTCGGCGGTGCGCATGTACGGGTCGACCTGCACGAATCCGCGCTGATCGACCTGCACCTTCGTCTTTTCCAGGCCGCAGTTCTCGGTGACCGCACGCCGGCCGGTTGCTGAGAGGACGACGTCGACTTCGAACGTCTGTTGCTTGCCTTTCGAGGAGACGACGCACTTCACGCTGTCGCCCGTCACCTCGGCCGATTCCACTTTGGCGTCGGTCAGCACTTCGATGCCCTTCTTCTTGAAGATGCGCGTGAACTCCTTCGAGATCTCCTCGTCTTCGATCGGAAGGAGCTGGGGCATGACTTCGACGACCGTGGTCTTCGTGCCGAAGCGGGAGAAGATCGAGGCGAACTCGCACCCGACTGCCCCCGCGCCGATCACGAGCATGCTCTTCGGTACTTCGGTGATCTTGAGGATGTGATCGGAGTTGATGACGCGTTTGCCGTCGGCCTTGATGTGTGGAAGGTCGCGTGGGACCGAGCCCATGGCCAGGATGATGTTCTTCGCCTGCAGACGGCGCGGCTCGGCGCCTTCGCTCGTCACCTCGACCGTGCTGCGGTCGACGAGGCGGCCGAAACCTGTGATCCGTTCGACCTTGTTCTTCTTGAAGAGGAACTCGATCCCTTTCGCATTCTGGTCGACGACGTTCTGCTTTCGCGTCTGAACGACGCTCCAGTCGAGCTTTACGTCGCCGACGGTGATGCCGAATTCCTTCGACTTCTGGATCTTCGTCCAGATGTCGGCATTTTCGAGGAGCGATTTGGTCGGAATGCACCCGCGGTGCAGGCACGTGCCGCCGAGGAAAGGGTCCTTTTCGACGACCGCGACCTTGAGGCCGAGCTGGCCGGCGCGGATCGCGGCGACGTATCCGCCGGGTCCGCTGCCGATGATGACGACGTCGTATTGCTGGTCTGCCAAGGAAAACCTCCGTGTCGAGACGAGGGGCGCTGGGGATGTGACAAGCAACGCACGCGCCCCCGGCTGTGCGGCGGGCATTATATTCAACCGATTGAGGAACCCGCTGACCTTGCCTCACAGCTTCGGCGCATACAATGGCTGCGGTCCCACACTACCTCGTCACGATCGGGAGTCAAGTCGATGGATGAAGCGTCCGTCAAAGGGCAGACCGTCATCAGTTTCCTGAAGTTCGTGGGGGAGGCGCTGCCCGCGGAGAAGCAGGCTGAGCTGATGCTCTCGGTCGCTCCCCGATACCGTGAGGAGCTGACCAGGCGGATGGTGCTCGCGACGAACACCTACCCGATCTCGCTGCTGAACGCCATGACGATCGAAGGGGCGAGGCTGGCGGAGCTCCCGGTGGCGGAGTTCGCGCGCCGCGCCGGCCGGTTTGCCGCGCGTGAAGGCGTGCAGGGCGTCTATCGCGTCTTCGTACGCGTGCTGAACACGAACACGGTGCTTTCGAAGGCCGCGGCCATGTGGTCGACGATGAACACGGGCGGCAAGATGACTGCCGAACAGACCTCGGCGAACAGCGCCGTGATCTGGCTCAGGGAGTACCCGAACCCGCAGCCGGTGATGTGCGATCGGATCACCGGCTGGATTGAGCACATCGCCGAGATGACCGGTGTGAAGCCGTCGATCGAGCACCCTCGCTGCGCGGGCGATCACAGCGCCGAATGCGAGTGGCGGGTTCACCGGTGATCCTGGACGAGGACGACCGCACTCCTTCAGTGGTACTTGTTCGCTCCGGTGTTGAAGATGACCACGGTCTCGTCCGGGCGAATGGCGCGCTGCGCGACCAGCAGCCGGTAGGCGTGCATGGCGGCACCGGTCTCGGGGCCGGCGTCGATTCCCTCGCCCTTGCGCATCGCCGCCGCAGCCGGCTCGATGGCCGCTTCGTCGACGGCGATCGCCCCGCCGCGTGAGTCGCGGAGGGCGCGCAGCATGAGGCGGTCGCCAACGGCGCGGGGGACGCGAAGCCCCCATGCGGTGGTTTGCGGCGACTCCCATTCGGGCGCGCTCTCCAGATGCGCGGCGAAGGCGCGAACGATGGGAGCGCATCCGCTCGACTGAATGCTGTACATGCGCGGCCGCTCGCTCCCGATCCAGCCCAGGCGCTCCATCTCGTCGAAGGCTTTCCACATGCCGATCAGGCCCGTGCCGCCGCCGGTGGGATAGAGGATGGCGTCGGGAAGGCGGTCGAGGTCTTCGAGCAGCTCGTAGCCCATGATCTTCTTCCCCTCCACGCGATACGGTTCTTTCAGCGTCGAGAGGTCGAAGCCGCCGTTGTCGGCGATGTACTGCGCCACGCGTTTGCCGGCATCGGTGATGACTCCGGCCACGAGCTCGACTTCGGCGCCGTACTCGCGGCATTCGTCGATGATCGATTGAGGCGTGTCGCGGGGCATGGCCACGAATACGGGCAGGCCGGCTCGCGCGCCATACGCGGAGAGCGCGGCGCCGGCGTTGCCGGCGGTCGGCGCCGCCAGACTCTTCGCTCCGAGCTCTTTTGCCATCGATACCGCTGCGGCCATGCCGCGCGACTTGAAGGAACGGGTGGGGTTCTTCGACTCGTCCTTGATGAAGACGTTGGGAAACTCGCGGGAGCGGAGCAGCGGCGTGACCCCTTCCCCGAGCGTGACCACGTTCGCGTCGTCACTCACCGGAAGCACTTCGCGATACCGCCACATGGTCGCTGCGCGGGAGCGGATCCTGTCGCGAAGCTGCGGGTCCGGCTTGATGTCGTAGCTGACCAGAAGCGGCGCTTTGCACTTCGGGCAAAGGTTCAGCAGATCGCGGATCGGAAAAGTGGCGTCGCAGGCGGAGCAGGCGATGTGAGCGGGAAGGTGAGTCATGAACGCGATCCTATTCCACTCGGCCGCCACGAGTCCTGAGTCCTGAGTCCTGAGTCCTGAGTTGCGCGTCCCACTCAGGACTCAGGACTCAGCACTCAGGACTGACAAAAACGGCGGCTCTCGCCGCCGTTTCGAATCCTCGCTGGAGAGGCGTGTTATTGCTTCGCCTTCGCCTTCGCTTCCTGAATGCTCTTGTCGATGTCCTTCTGCCACTGGTCGACGTTCTTCTGAGCCTCGCCCGGTTTGTCTTCGTACTTTGCCATCTCCTGGGCCCAGGCGTTCAGCGCGCCTTCGTACTTCGAGAGCAGCTGCCGGTTGTAGGCGAGGGCGGGCTTCTCCGGTTCCTTGCTCTGCTTCATCTCCTGGCGCGACTTGTCCATGTTGGCGAGCATGTCGGCGTAGATCTTCTTCGTCTGCTCGTCCTTGGCCTCGGCGTACGACTTCTTCATCTGCTGGTACGAGGCGTCCATGTTCGCGTTCATCGCCTCGCCCATCTTCTCGGCGGCCGCGGAGGTGCTGGCCTCGAGGATCTGCGACTTGACCCAGAGATACTCCTGGGTGTTGTACTTGAGGTCCTTCGCCGCGCGGATGTCGGCCGTGGCGAACTCGCCGAGGGCGTTGAGTCCCTTCAGGCCCTCCATCATGCCGCCGATCGACTTGTCGCCAGCCTTCTTCGCTTCCTCGGAGTGCTTCTGCAACTCCTGTTTCGCGACCTGGGCGATGGCCTTTTCGTGCTCGCGGACTTTCAGGTACATCTGCACCTGCGCGTCGGTGAGCTTGCCATCCGCGGGCGGGGTGTACTTGTCCTCGGAGACCTCTTTCATGAGGTCGATCGTGCCGCGCTTTTTCAGATCGCCGGCGATTGACGCCTTGTCGAGCAGTTCCTTGGCCTTGCATCCAATGAGTACAACCGAGAGAGCGAGAACGGCAGGGATGATGCGGCGCATGGTCTCTTCAATCCTCCAGGTTTCGTTCGGGGGGCCGATGGTTCAGCCCCCACGGGTCCATTCACTCGTTGAGCTTGGTGCGCACTCGCTCAGTCAGCACCTTCAGCTCCTGAAGGATCGACTCGAGCGTCGTCCGCTTCTCGTCGCGCATGACTTTGATTCGTGACTTCAACTGCTGCACCTCGGCTTCGAGAGCCGAAAGCCGATCGCTGCCGCCTGTTGTCGCCGACACCGTCTGCGGCTCTTCCATGACGGCGACGGCCAGAGGCGCCTCCTCGATGACCGGCATGAGCTCTTCGGCGTCCAGCTCTTCGACTTCCTCAACTTCGATCGGAATCGGAATAGGGGTCGATCCCGACATCGTTGCGGGCCGCTCGCGTCCTTCGAGCAATTGCTCGAGCGAGACCTCTTCCATCTTCTCGTAGCCGCTGTCGAGCGGATTGGCGTCCGATTCAGGGAACGGCACCGAGTCGGCGAACGGATTCGTCGGCTCGGTGGCTGTCGGTGTCGATCCTCCGAAGGCGTAGGACGGTTCTGCCGCCGCAGGAGTCGCCGGAACGGGCGCGGCAGCGGCTTTGGGTTTCGCCGTTGCCTTGGCCGGGGCGGCCTTTGCTTCGACTTTTCTGACCGGCTCGTTCTTGGCGCCCTTGAGCCGATTCATGAGGTGTTTCGCGGTGATCTTGGAGGCGAGCTTGAACGTCTCCATGACGCCCTCGCCCTTGACGGCGGAGGCCTCGGCGAAGGGATAGCCCTCGAATCCGAGGGCCTCCTGCAGCTCGTCGACCGAAAGGACGCCCGGAATGTCGCGCTTGTTGTACTGGATGATGACCGGCGTGTCGTTCGGGTCGATGTGATTGGCCTCGAGGTTATCCATGAGGTTGGCGAAGCTTTCGCGGTTCGCGTCGACCATGGCGGGCTGGGAGTCGGCCACGAAGACGACCGAGTCGGCGCCTTTCAGCACCAGCTTGCGCGTCTCGTTGTAGAACACCTGCCCGGGAACGGTGTAAAGCTGAATTTTGAGGTTGAAGTTGCCGACCTTGCCGATGTCGACAGGGAGAAGGTCGAAGAAGAGGGTGCGGTCGGTCTTCGTCGCCAGCGACAGCATCTTTCCCTTCTGCTTCGGGTCGAGCTTGTCGAAGATGACCAGCAAATTCGTCGTCTTCCCGCAGAGACCGGGACCGTAGTAGACGATCTTTGCTGTCATCTCACGAGTGGCGTGATTGAACAGGACCATGAGGACCTCGTATCGATTTGAGAATCGAGAGTATCGCATAATCGCGGTCGATGATGAGCGGCCGGAGCGCACTGGGAGTCCCGAGGTCATCCTCCCGTGACTGACGGCGAGGAGCCGGTCGAGATCCCGATCGAAGACACGCTCGATCTGCACCCCTTCCGTCCGAACGAGATTCGCGACGTGGTCGCCGATTACCTCGAGGAGGCACGTTCGCGCGGATTTCGTCAGGTGCGTCTGATTCATGGACGCGGAATCGGCGTCCAAAGGGCGAACGTGCAGGCGCTGCTCCGGAAGCTCGATTTCGTCGAAGACTTCCACGATGCCGATGCCACGGGGGGAGGGTGGGGAGCGACGGTGGTGCTGTTGAAGGCAGCAAGTAGTGGGTAGAGGATCGGCACACAGCGCGTGGCGTGTGGCGGGTAGGGGAGCTGCGGAAGCTTTGCGTGTCATCCGGAGCCGGCGCGCGGCGCGGGGCGCCGGTGACGCGGAAATGACACTGTCATTCCGAGCCGGCGGAACCCCGGAGGGGTGGAGCGCGGCGAGGAATCCCCCACCAACCATGGAGAACCAGGGATTGCGGGGGATCCCTCGCTGTCCTCCGCCGCTCCGCGGCTTCGGCAGCTCGGGATGACAGGCTTGGCCAGTCATCCTGTAGGGGCGTGCAGCAGCGAGCCCCCAACTCTCAACGGGAGAGCGGGCGCACTGCGACTCAGGATGACACGCAACCCTCGCCCCTGAAATGTGTCTTCACGCCCCGCCGTTGAGGAACCCATGCCGACGCTCCTGGAAGAACTGAGTCGCGTCAAGACGTACGAATACACGGCGGAAGACGTCCGTGAGTTCGAGGCACTGCACGACGAGATCCGCGCTCTCAAGGCCGAACGCAACGCCGTCATCGTCGCCCACAACTACTACCGTCCCGAGATCCTGAAGATTGCGGATTTCGTCGGCGATTCACTGGAGCTCGCGCTCATGGCGGCGAAAGTCAAAGACGCCGACGTGATCTGTTTCTGCGGCGTTCACTTCATGGCGGAGACGGCGAAGATCCTCAACCCGGGGCGAACGGTGCTGTTGCCGAACCTTCTGGCGGGATGTCAGCTCGCCGACGCAGCGCCGGCCGAGGATCTGGCGGCGCGGATCGAAGAGCTGCGGCGCGATTTCCCGGATCTGGCAGTGGTCAGTTACGTCAACACGACCGCCGCCGTGAAGGCACTGTCAGACATCATCTGCACCTCGGCAAACGCCGGGAAAGTCGTGGCGTCGCTTCCGAACCGGAACATCCTCTTCGTTCCCGACCGCAACCTGGCAAACCACGTCGCCGAGCAGGTCCCGGACAAGAACATCATTGCCTGGGAAGGCTTCTGCTACGTCCACCAGCAGATCACGCCCGAGGAGATCGGACGGATCCGCGCGAACGATCCGGAGCTGGAGATCCTCGTCCACCCCGAATGCCGGCCCGATGTGGCGAAGCTCGCCGACGCGGTGCTCTCCACGTCTGGAATGGTCAGGTACGCCAAGGAGTGTTCGGCGACCCGCTTTCTGGTAGTCACCGAGTGCGGCCTTTCGGATCGGCTGGCGATGGAAGTGCCGGACAAGCAGTTCGTCAAAGGCTGCAAGCTATGCACGTTCATGAAGGTGACATCGCTCGAGGACGTGCGCGATTCGCTGGCCAGGATGCGGTATGCGATCGAAGTGCCTGAGGAGGTGCGCGTCCCCGCTGAGCGGGCGTTGCGCCGGATGTTCGAGGTGACGGAGGGAAAACCGGGGCCTGCGACCTGCTGAAGGGGAGCGGGCGGGGGCCCGCTACTCCGCTTCAGTGCCGGCGTCGCTGGAATCGTCTTCGAGGGGCGTTTCCGCAACGACTACTTCGTTTTCAATGTCGGACCCGTCGGTAGGCTCGGTCTTCTTCTGCGCCCGCTTTTCCTTCTTCTGCTGCGCTTTGTCGCGTCGTGCCTGCTCCCGCTGGCGCTTTGCGAACGACATCTGCGATCTTCCCATCCTGATCTCCTCTGCGACCTGCAAACAATGCTGTTCGCGGTCCAAGCATATCCGCAACGCGCGCAGCCCGCAGCAGCGAGTAGTGCGCTTTGCCGTTGCAGACGAGTCCGCAAACAAGAAGGGCAGGAGATTGCTCCTGCCCTTCAGGTGAATGCGATTGGACTCGCTTAAGCGATCGTGACGTTCGAGGCCTGGAGACCTTTCGGTCCTTTGACCACGTCGAGCTCGACTGCAGCGCCTTCAGCCAGCGACCGGAAGCCGTTGCCCTGAATGGCCGAGAAGTGGACGAACACGTCGTCGCCGTTCTCAGTCGTGATGAAGCCGAATCCCTTGGCGTCGTTGAACCACTTCACGTTACCTGATGTTCTCATGGTGAATCTCCTTTCTGTGCTGCCGACGGAGATTCAAAACCATGTTCTCGTCTCGGGAAGGCAAATCACTGATGTCCCGAGCAACGAGCCCGAGCCGAAAGGAATTCCGGCTGCCGAATCTGACCGCAACCCGGTCGGGGGGCATGATTGGCCGGGTGAAGTGAGGCGCTCGGCGGCATGGCTGCCCCCCCCCCGGAGCGCCGCGCCGGATGCGCGCGAGTGGCGATCGCTACCCCTTCGGCGCAATCACGGTACCGGTAGCGCTCCCCGTCACGCTTTCGACGTACGAACGCGCGACGGTTGCGGCCGGCAAGCCCATCGAGGGATCCATCTTCATGGCGATCAGCGTCTCTGTTACCCAGGGCGGACTGATCACGTTGACGCGAATTTTCCGTGGTGCCTCGAGTGCCGCGGCGCGAGCGAAGCCCTCGATGGCGGCGTTGACGAGGCTTACGGCTCCGCTGCCTGGCATCGGATGCTGCGCCAGAACGCCGCTCGTCAGAGTGAAGGAACCGCCGTCTGCGACATGCTCGAAGCCGTAGCGGACGAGGTTCACCTGGCCCATGAGCTTGTTGGCGAGCGAGAACTGAAAGTCCTCGTCGCGGAGTTGCAGCAGCGGCTTGAACGCAGCATTGCCGGCGGCGCTGACCACCGCATCGATGTTTCCCACGGCGCGATACATCGCCTGAATCGATTCCGCCCGCGCGAGATCGACGGTGATCGGCGTGCTCTTGTGACTGACCGCGACGATCTCGTTTCCTTGCGACAGCGCCTGGACGACTGCTTTGCCAATCGTACCGGTTCCTCCGACGACCAGAATTCGCATTGACCCATCCTCCAGTTACTCAGTTGCTCAGTTGTAGCAGCGACCTACGGCTCGTCACCGACATATCAGCTGATACACGCCGATCACATCGTCCTGGACGTCATCGAGGTCCGCCTTGACCTTCGTCACGACCTGCTGGAACTCGGGATCGGGCTGCAGCGGCATGAACCAGGGATGCTTGATCAATTCGTACCAGCTGTGATGGCCGAGGTCGGCCGACTTCTTCAGCCATCGCACGGCGAGATCGCGGTCACCCAGTTTCGCGTAACAGAGAGCGACGCGCAGCGCGGCCCAGTGATTCCGCTGCGCGTCCGGTTCGAACGAGCGGATGGCCGCCTCGGCTGCCGGGCGATCGCCGCGCGCCGCCGCCACCATGGCGTGCAGGCTCCGCCCCAGGTAGCTCGACGGCACCATGGCCGACGCCTGATCTGCCTCGCGAGCGGCCGCGTCGATGTTGCCGAGGAGAAGATAGGCGACGCCCTGGATGTCGTGCCCGGCCAACGCTGAGTCCTTCGACGCCAGCGCCGCTTTTGCGTTCTTCAACGCCCCCTCCGGGTCGATGGCGTTTACGTACCAGTAGCCGCGAGTCTTGGCCTCGTTGGAAGAAGGGTCGATCCGCACCAGGCGATCGCCGACGCACTGCGCCTTGGCGAGGTCGCCCGTCGAGACGAAATAGCCGGTGAGACTCCAGAGCGCCTGCGGCTCGTTCGGATTCAGGCGCAGGGCGGCGAGATTCTCGCGAACGGATTCGCGAAAGCGGTTGGGGTAGCGGACGAAGACGCGGCCGAGGGCCAGGTGGGCCTGCGCCAGGTTCGGGTCGAGGCGGACGGCCTGACGCGCGTACCACTCCGCTTTCTTGAGCACATCAGGATCGCGCGTGAGGCTGCGCGCCGTGCCGAGAGACAGCGTAATGGCGAGATTGGCGTAGGCCGCTGCAAAGTTCGGATCGAGCTCGATGGCACGCTTCAGGGCGCCCACTTCCGCGTTGAACTCCGATGGTACGAGGCTGCCGTCGAGTGCGCGCGCCTTCAGGTACTCCTCGAACGCTTTGCGATTCGAGGATTGAGGTTCCGAGGAGGCGCTCTTCACCTCGTGAACCCCGAGCTTCTGGTCGATTCCCGCAAGCGTACGAGCCGAAACGTCGTCGATCAGGTTCACCAGGTCGGCTCGTTTGCCGTCGATCGAGTCGGCCCAGACGTTGTAGCCTGTGCGCGCGTCCGTCAGTTGCAGGTTGACGCGCACCAGGTCTCCCGCCGCGAGGAAGTGTCCTTCCAGAACGGCGTCGACCTGCAGCTTCTGGCCTGCCGTTTTCACGTCGACCTTCTTGTTGCGGAACTCCACGACCGCCGACGTCGGACGCACCTGGATCGACGGGATCTGCTGGAGCTTGGTCACCAGTGCGTCGGCGAGCCCGACGGAGAGGAACTCGTCCTTCTCACTGTTCGCCATGTTGTCGAGAGGCATCACGGCCATCGATCGGATCGGAGCCAGCGGACGCGCAACCGCCGTCGCTTCGATCGTTTCGCCGCCGTGTCCACGGTCGTTGACGAAAAACACTCCTGCCGCGACGGCGATGAGAGCGGCTGCGATGAGAGCCATTCGGCCCCAGTGCGGCCGCTTCACGGTACGTCCGATCATCGACCGCGAGTGGGTCGAATATCGCGCCGTCGGCGTGTCGATCTCCTCCAGATCCGATAGCAGCTCGTGTGCGGTCTGGTAGCGCAACGCCGGATCCTTTTGCAGCAGCTTGCTGATGATCTTCGCCGCGGGCGGCGGAAACGACGGGTCGATCGGCACGAACGGCTCGGGCTCGGCGCCTCGAACCTTGTCGAGCACCAGCAGAGGCGAGTCGCCGTTGAAGGGGAGGTGACCGGAAGCGATCTGGTAGAGGACAACGCCGGTCGAAAAGAGGTCGCTCCGCTCGTCGGAGGCGGCGCCCCGCGCCTGCTCCGGGGAGATGTAGTGCAACGTTCCGAAAAAATGTCCGCTCGTCGATTCGAACGATCGTTTCTCTTCGGCCGAAAACTCCCGTTGCAGAAGTTTGGCGAGACCAAAATCGAGGATTTTCACCGAGCCGGTCGGCTCGATCATGATGTTCGCGGCTTTGATGTCGCGATGAACGACGCCGTTGTCGTGGGCTGCCGCCAGCCCGGCGGCGATCTGTCGCGCGATGCTGAGGAACTCCCCTGACTCCACCGGTCGCCGCCTGAGCCGCTGGGCGATCGTTTCGCCCTCGCAGTACTCCATCACCAGATAGGGGCGGCCGTCGGAGGTCTGGTCGACTTCGTAGATCGTCGCGACGTTGGGGTGGCGGATCGACGCGGCAGCGCGCGCCTCCCGGAGGAACCGCGCGCTGCGATCTTCTGAGGCAAGTTCCTCTGTATTCAGAACCTTGAGGGCGACGGAGCGCCCCAGCCGCGGGTCGCGGGCGAGGTAAACCGTCCCCATCCCGCCTTTGCCGAGGATGCGGACGATTTCAAAGCGGTCGAGCGCCTGCAGAAAATCTGACATGCGCGAGTAGCCGCATTCTACACGCCTGCGCTTGTCGGCAGATCGCGCTCCGCCGCTTATCATTCGCATCCGATGACTGTTCACTACGAACTGTCGTGGCGCGCGCCCAACGAGCGGCTGTACGACATCGAGATCCGCTTCGTCGAGCCGGAGAACCCGCTCCGGCGCAAGTGGCTCAGGAGAATGGAATGACCGAATCGATGGCCTCCGGCGAGACGCCGCCGGTGAGTTTCACCGAAGACCACGTCCCCATCGAAGGCATCGGAGAAGCCATCACCGAGCTGGTGGAACTGTACGGCGGGGAGATGAAACAGAGCGAGGAGCGCATGCGGCGCTTCATCCTGCCGCTGCGGCGGGGCGTGGCAGCCGGCGGCGGGGTGGAGTGCACGCTCTCCTGGGTGGACGAGGAGGCCAACGAAGCGATCGTGACGCTCACGTGTGACCGCCACGTCGACGCTCCCAGGATCCAGCGCATCCTCATCCTCGTGGCCGGGGTCGTCGGCGCGCTGATGTTCATGATCTGGCCGTTCATGCCTCAGAGCCGGGAGTTCGGAGCGCTGGCGTGGATCGGGGGCGCCATCGCGCTGGCGGTCTATTTCCTGACGCTGCGGAAGACCAGCGGCGGCATTGCCTTCGATTTCCTGCAGAGACTGGCCAGGCGGCAGCGTGCCGCCGTGGCGGCCGAGGAGTAGCCACTGCTCTGGATCATCATCTTGCTCGCCATCGCCGTTGCGATCTCGTTCTACGTCCACACCGCAGCGGACCGGGTGCGTTCCGCCAGTGCGCACGGCGCCGAGCCGGCACTGATCGTCTCGCTTCCTATCGCGTCCCGTTTCCTCTCTGCCGAGGAGCGGCGCCTTCTTTATGCGATTGGAGACGACATTCAGGCGCGGGATGCTGCGGCGATCGTCGACATCGGCGTTCGACATCATCGGATGTATCTCCGCCTGGCCGCGACGGATGTGGAGGCGGCGACCGAGCAGATCCGGGAGGTGCTCCGTGCGCGCGGGCTCCTCGAAACAGCTGCGATCGAAACGCTCTAGGAGTGCGGGCGTCTCGCCCGCCGCCGCCGGGCGGTCAATCCCAGGTCAGCAGCCGGTCGGGGAGCCTCATCACGTTTCCGCTCCCATCGGTGATCTCGACCTGCACGTCGGTATTGCGCGGTACGCCTTTCGGGCGCTTCGGCAGCACGACGAAGAATCCGGAATTGGGAGTCCTGGCGTACCACGGAAACGCCGCGTTGACGTCCGCTCTCGGTCGCAATGCGGCGGCGTACACATGCCTGCCGGAATGCACGCGGACGACCACCCTGGCGATACCGTTGGGCGATAGCGCCCAGCCGCTGACGGTCAGTGGGCCATGCACGTCATCGTCCTGCCGCGGTGCCTCTATGCGGCCGAATGTGTTCGAGTTGTACGTTGTCTTTCCTGTGAGCAGCCGCTCGAGATTCTGATCATCCGTGAATCCCGCTGCGTCGCGGTTGCCGGCCGATCGGAGCCGCTCCCACCCTCGGCCGTTGCGTGGCAGAGCGAAGACGTAATCCCCGGTGATGGCTTCGTCGAATCGGCGGACGAACGCCAGATGGCCGCTGGCGAGTCCTTCCCGAATCCATGCATATGCCGGTTGCACGTTGGTCAGCAGCCAGTCGGCATGAACGACGACCAATTCACACCCGTTCGCTTCCAGGGCCGCGGTCAGAACGTCGTTGAATTCGCCGCGCTCGGTGAGTGCCCGCAGTTCGGCGTGCAGAGGTGGCTCGAATCCGGACGTGCCATTCATGATCGGGACGTGGTGGGCTGTCGAAGCGAGCAGATACGGGAAGGGCAGGTTCCAGCCGCTCATCGGCAATTCCAGCACCGGACCGTGAACGTGTTCGCGCGCAAGCCATCGGTAAACCGGAGGGACGTCGGCGACGACATGCTCCCACCGAATCCGCGGCATCACGTCGGCGACGGCAAGAAGTGCAATCGCGATCTGCGCAAACCGCCGGCGCGATGCGCGAGGCTGCTGCACGATGGCGTCGACCCCGCTTGCCGCCCAGAGGGCGATTCCGACGTACGCGATGATGGCCCACCGTGCAGGCGCACGAATGCTCTGAAACGCCACGACGTGCCGGAACAGGAAGGAGTGGAGGAACGCGTTCAGCCCCAGCGAGCCCAGGACGCCGATGACCACCCATACGGCAGCGGCCCACTCCTCCTGCGTGAATCTGGATCGGCCGACGACCGCCGCGATATTCGAGCCGTCCCCGCCACCGAACGCAACCGGGAGCCGGATTGCGCAGCGCACGAAGGCGATGACGATCGCGATGACGAGGGGAGTCGCCGCGTTGTCGATCGACACGATCACGTGCCGCCCCGCTGTCATGACGAACGTCTGGGAAGTCCCGAGGTACGCCCCGACCGCGAACAGGGCGATCAGAGCATCGAGAATGTGGAGCAGAACCGGTGTACGGCTGTCCTGACGATGAACCTGCTCCCCAGCGGCCCTGCGCCTTGCAAGGAGGAATGCGGCAGCAGCCAGCGCGATCGCCACGCCGCCCGGGAACAACCGCCGCTCAGACCGTTCGTTATTCGTCCAGAGGCGGCCATAGACCAGGTTCCGGGTACTCGCGACGAGCCAGTCGCTCCACTCTGCTGATCCTCCCTCCACTTCGGTCCGAATCCTCCGCATGCCGTACATCTCAGCGATGGTCTGGTAGGGGAGGAGAAACGGCAGCAGAACGAGGCTGCCGACCACGAGCGCCCCGGCCAGACGAGACCAGAATCGCAGATCGCGTCGCGGTTGGAGCGCTGCGAGGAACACGACGGTGATGCAGAGCGTAAAGGAGCCGAAAAGCAGCCAGTGGATGTTCGTCAGTCCGTTCATCGCGAACGCGGCGGCGAGCAGCCCCGCGCGACTGATGGAAGGGAGCCGCCAGAACGCGAAGAGCGCCGCGAACAGCAACGGCAGCCACCCGCTCCAGATGATCTGCAGGTGAGCGAGGTGGTCGAACTTGAAGGCGCAGAAAGCGAACAGGATGCCGGCAACGATCGACGCAAACCGGGATTTGCCCACTGTCCGGACGAGGACGCTCATCCCGTAGCCGCTCATCGCGAAACCGAGGAGCATTGCCAGGTTGTAGAGCGCTACGGGAGACGGCCCGAAAGCGCGAAGGGGCGCGACGAGTAAGGCGATTCCGACGAGATTCTCGCTGTACGCCAGCGGATATTTCGCCGGGGCGTATATCGGCGCATCGAACAGGTGCAGCGGCTCGTGGGTGAAGGCGTGGATGTCCCAGTCGAGGATCCACGTGTTCAGCAGCGGATCGCCCAGATCCGAAAAAGCCGTCTCCAGATTGACTGCCAGCGGCCACGTCAGCGCGATGGCGATCGCGAGAAAGAGAGCGAAGAAACCGACCTCACAGACGACCGCCGTCAGGCCCATGCGCTTTAGATGCATATCGTTAGGAGCACCGGCCCGGACGTCCAACCTTCCCCCACTCGCCACCCGCTACTCGCCACGCGCTGAAATATGGTGCCTCGGGCCGGACTCGAACCGGCACGCCGCTCTCGCGGCAACGGATTTTAAGTCCGCAGCGTCTACCAATTCCGCCACCAAGGCTGGTTACGATGATAACCCGCGCCGCCGGCGGGCAGTTCAGCGATCGGTGCTCGGTCGTCGGTGCTCGGAGGTGCCCCCTCCCGAGCACCGGGCACCGACCAAAGAGCCCAATGGCCGCTGGGCACGCGGGGACTGCACAATTACGGTGGCGCTTTGTCTACTAGTTGACGATTCGTTCCGGCAGCGGTAATTTGGTCCCGCGCAGTCCGAATGAATGGCGAAGCGTTGATCAACGCTTCCCGGTCCGTTGCGCTCAGCGGCGTGTTCGGGACGCGGTGAGACGTCGATCTGTTGATTAACGGCAGAGGCGCAGGGGAGGACGGGGAAATGGGCACCTGCTCGTATTGCGGAACGCTCTTTCCGAAGACGCGCTCGACGCGCAAGTACTGCACCCCGCGCTGCAAGACCAACGCTTGCCTCACGCGCAAGCCGAGCCGGATCCGAGCCGCTGACGTCCAGGCGCTCTACGCTCTCCTCGATCGCGAGTTTACGTCTGCCGAGGTTCTCCAGGAGCGCCTGCGGGCGATCCTCGCCCCCGCCACCCCTCCGCTCCCGCTGGAGGGAGACCGGGTGATCATCCCCCGGCTGGATTAGCAGCCGCAGCCCTGGAGTGCGGACGTCCTCGTCCGCAGCCGCCGGGCGTCTCGCCCGGCGGAAGGTCCCCGCGAGAT
>JADGOA010000291.1 GCA_017883215.1 Thermoanaerobaculia bacterium
GGCCACGAGCAGAAGGGGCGGAGCTTTCACTCGGGCGACCTGATGGTGCCGTAGAGGAGTGCGGGCGTCTCGCCCGCCGCGATCCGGCGTCCCGCGCCGGATCGCTTCGACGTCCGACACGTCCCCGTCAGAGTCGCCGTGCGCGGACGCCCGGCGACGGCGGGCGAGACGCCCGCACTCGTGCGCCCGAGAGCGCACCTGAAGAGGAGGTGAGAACCCTCTCAACCAAACGCTTGACTGGTTGAAAGCCGACGGTAACTGCGTCACCGAAGGGAAAGAGGAGTTGAAACCCGAAGGTGGGGTGGAGAGCAACCGGAGGCGAACCTGTCGGTCCGTACGCAAGAAACTCGATTCGGCCTGATGTCTTGGCGAGCCTGCGAATGAATGGCGAAGCCCGGAATCCGGATGGGCGCAGACGGGAAACGGCCCTACCGGGAAGAGTCCAGAACGCGAAAACAGACGAGCGCAAAGAAAGCGGACATGGAAGGACATGGGGTGGTTGGAGACAGAACGACAGGGAAGTTCAGGTGTGGTGAATCGGGGAGGTCCACTTCCCGCGCTGAACGGGGGAGTGGAAGTCAGAGCCTCCATAGGAGCTGGGACGTGCCGTAACGGGCATCGAGCAAAGGGAGGCAGGAAGGTGAATGCGTGAGCGACAGAACGACCGACCAGGAACCATCAAGAGTGCGAAAGCTAGAACACGATGGAGAGATGGCAGCCCGATGGGGCTGGGTCGAACGGGAGGTCTGGACCGAACGCATGCTGAAGGCCCTGGAAACGGGGGTACGAGGAGGCAAATGGCACAGCCTTTATGACAAGGTCTATGGTCTTTCGAATCTGAAGGCAGCATGGAAGCAGGTCAAAGCGAACCGAGGAGGAGGCGGGGTGGACGGGATGTCGATTGCCGACTTCGACAAGGACGCTGATGCCCGGCTGGAGAAGCTGTCCGAAGCACTTCGCACCGGCACGTACAAGCCACTCCCGGTGCGGCGGAGGTACATCCCCAAACTCGGTAGTCGAGAGAAACGACCTCTCGGAATCCCAACGGTCGTAGATCGCATCGTGCAGACGGCGCTGCGAAACGTCCTCGAACCGATCTTCGAGCACGAGTTCGATCCGTGCAGTTATGGCTTCCGCCCTCAATTGGGATGCCAAAACGCGCTCGGAGAAATCGAACGACTGCTCGCAGCCGGGTTCGTACACGTGGTCGACGTCGATGTCCGCAAGTACTTCGACACCATCCCATATCAAGGGTTGATCAACGAAGTCGCGAAACGGATCGCCGATGGCAAAGTGCTCGATCTGATCGAAGCGTATCTGCATCAAGGAGTTCTCGAAGAGATGAAACTCTGGATGCCGGAACAAGGGACTCCGCAAGGCGCGGTCATTAGCCCGCTTCTTGCGAACGTGTACTTACACCCGGTCGATCTAGCCATGCGGGCAGCAGGCTTCACGCTCGTCCGCTACGCCGATGACATGGTGGTGCTCTGCCGTACCAGAGAACAGGCCGAAACGGCGCTGGTGAAGCTCGGTGAGCTGATCGAAGCGCGAGGACTGCAACTCCATCCGGTCAAGACCCGCATTGCACACCTGATGGAAAGACCCGGCTTTCAGTTCCTCGGATATGTGTTCTACGACAAGTACCGTGACCCGCGTCCGTCAAGCAAGGACAAGCTCCGTGCAACGATCCGCGCGAAGACCAAGCTGACCAACGGCCACTCGTTCAAGGACATGATCTCGAGCCTGAATGCCTCGCTCCGAGGGTGGTACAACTACTTCAAGTTCTGCTCGGCGAACAGTTGGGCTTGGAACGAGATCGACGCGTGGGTGCGCTTTCGCGTTCGAGCCATTCTCGACAAACGCCGAAAGGGCGGTCGTAGCAAACGCCGTGGACGAGGTCATGCTCATTTTCGCTGGCCCAATGCCTACTTCACCGAGCACGGTCTCTTCAGCCTTGGGAGCGCCGTCAAGCTCGTCCGACAGTCCTGAACAAGATCACCAACTGGAGAGCCGGATGCGGGAGATCCGCCTGTCCGGTTCGGAGGGAGGGGCGGAGTGATCCTCCGTCCCTACCTCTATCAAGGCGCTTCGCGCTAGTTGACGCTCTCGCTCATCACGGCCGCAAGCGCCGGCGCACCGAGCATCGCCGGCGCGGGCTCGTCGAACGAGACGACCACCATCGTCTGATCGTCCTCGGGTGGGCGGTTGCGCGTGAATTTCCGGATCGTGCCGAGCACCGCCTTCTTGATCTCCTCGGCCGACTGACGGCCGTTCTCCACGATCGTCCGCTCGAAGCGGTCGAATCCGAACGGCTCCCCGTCGTCGTCCAGCGCCTCGATCAACCCGTCGCTGTAAAGGATCAGCCGGTCGCCCGCGAGAAACTCGACAGTGTGCTCGCGGAACGGGTCGCGTCGTTTCACTCCCAGCGGGAATCCCCACGACGAGAGCGCTTCCAGGCGGCCGCTCCTGCAGCGATAAACGTACGGATCGAGGTGCCCGGCGGATGAAAAACGAAGCGTCTGCGTCATCGGGTCGAGCACACCAAAGAAGAACGTCATGAGAATTCGTTTCGGCGCCGTTTTCATGACCACGTCGTTGAGAACGTTGAGGACGACGGCGGGGGAGGCATCGTGCTCGACCTGAACGAGCAGCGCGGCCTTGGCCATGGCCATGACGATTCCGCTCGTCAGGCCGTGCCCCGATACGTCGCCGAAAGCGATACCGACGTCGCCGTTCCGTTGCAGGAGAAAATCGAAGTAGTCCCCGCCGATCTCGGTGGCGGCGCGATAGTGCGACGACACCGACGCGCCGTTGAGCAGCGGCGATTCGACCGGAAGCAGCGCCGCCTGAATGCGATTGGCGGCGTCGATCTCCGCCTTCACGCGTTCGCGCTCGACGATGCGCTTCACGTGCGGGGCCAGATCGTCGTATGTGTAGACGGTCTTGCGTTTCGTCATCAGCGCCGCAATGGCGAAGGCGATGGCGAGGACGAGAGGGGTGCCGAGAACGGTCGCCACGGCCGCGAGCTCATGCCCGCGCGCGACGGATGACAGCGGTGCAGCCAGGGCGATGATGGCGCCGCCGAACAGCGCGAATGAGGCGGCCAGGACGTCATACGCCAGGAAGATCGCCACCGTGGCGGCGATGCCGCCGAAGCCGAACAGCACGTGCTGCAGATACGGTTCGGTCGGTGCGCTGCAGACCGCGCCGACGGCGCCGCAGACCAACGCCGCGGCGATGCCGATCGGCAGGACGCGTCGCGAGTAGCTCCACGCCAGCAGAAAAAGAGTGATCACCGGATAGGTGACGGCGTCGAGGAGGCAGTCGATGAGCAGCGCACTCGGGCCGCCGAGCTCCACGATCATCGCCGTTCCTGTGCCGCCTGTCGGATGCGCCATTTTGAGGGCCAGCGGAATCGCGGCCACGCCGAGGGCCGCCGCTGCCACCGCCGGCGCGGCGAGCGTTCCGGTCAGGACTGATCGGCCGACGCTCGCGTTGAAGCCATCCCGCCGCAGAATCGAATCGAACGAAGCCAGCCGCTCGCCCCAACGCTCGCGCGCGTAACTCTCGCCGACGGACCAGCTGAAAAAGACGACCACCGCCAGCGGGATGTCGTACAGCAGGAACTTGAATGCCGTCTGCGCAGCCGCGGTCGCCCCCGCGTCCAGGTTGCCCAGAGAGGTGCCCTCGGACGCACCCGGCCCGACGATGATGTCGAAGACCAGTGATAGCGCGATCACCACCGCGAAGAGGATCGATCCCGTTCCCACGCCCGCTTCGCCGGCGTGGTACTTCTTGAGGAAGATGATCAGCAGGATCAGGAGCAAGGCATAGAAGGTCGACAGCCGCGCCAGCGCGGAAAGGATGCTGCCGCCCGTTTCGCCGCGGTACCACCTTCCATCCGAGTACTCCTCGACCAGCTCCCATCCGGCGAAGCGGTCGCCGGCGAAACGGACATTCAGGTAAGGAACGAGGGTGCCGGTGGGGAAGGTCGAGGCGGCGCGGTAGCGGAAGACCCAGTCCGTCCGCGCGCGGAGCACGCTCGGTCGGGCCGATTCGAACTGTGGCGAGGGAGCGCCTGGAAAGGCACGAGAACGGACGAAGGCGTCAGCGCGCGCCCGAAGGGCCGTCGCGCTGGCGTTCGCTCCGGGCTCCTCGTTCGGGTAGTCGACGTGGACCATCAACACCGCGCCGTTCCTGTCGTCGACGACGACCCTGCCGTAGGGAGTCCTCTTCGGTACGTCGCGGCGATAGAACGTGCGCATGTACGAGCCGAGGCGCGGTCCGATGGTCGGATCCGCGGCGGCGCGGCGACGGCGGTCGGGGTCGTTCTTGAGCTCGTCCTCGAGCAGCGGCGATTCCATCCGGGTGAGGATGGCCCAGGCGCGGTCGACGGGGATGCCGAAACGCGCGGCCGCGGCGTCGGCCGCGGCGATGGCGTCGGCGCGCGTCACGCGGATGCCGCGCGGCTGGGCCGCGTTGAACAGTGGCACGAGCAGCAGCAAGGCCGCGGCGCCGATGAGGCAAATTGCATAGGGTGCAACGCGCTTCATGGGAGTGAACATGATACCCGTGAGGTGTGAACAACGAACGGTGAACGAGTGAAGGCGATCGACTGACGTGGCATCCCGAGCGGGCGAGCGGCGCGGGCGCCGCTGGAGCGGAAGTAACACTGTCATTCCGAGCCGGCGGAACCCCGGAGGGGTGGAGCGCGGCGAGGGATCCCCCGCCATCCCGGGA
>JADGOA010000292.1 GCA_017883215.1 Thermoanaerobaculia bacterium
GACCTGCTGCTCGATCCCTCGCACGTCCTGCCGCCGCCGCAGGTCGAGCTGCATCTCGTGGCGGCGGCCGTTTCCGGCGGCGAGTTGGTCCAGACGTACGACGCCGGCCGCCATCTGCCGCCGCTCCGACCGCCGCATCCCGAAGAAAAGAGCTTCATGTACTTCCGCAGCGGCACGCTGAGGATGGGGAAGCTGCTGATGGTTGATGCCGACATGCAGGTCGTCGGCTCCGATCCGCACCGTCCGTTCGATTTCTATCTCGACCGCTACAACGACCAGCTCGTGGCAGGGCTCACGCGGAACGAGCCGGATTATGGGCTTCTGGTGTTCATGCGCGACTTTTCCGACCTCGGCAAGGCGCCACGACCGGGCGAGCGGCTCGCGCCGCGGTAGAGCGCGTGGTGTCCGCGAAACGCATCGGGTGGGGAAATTGAGGCGGCATCCATGCGTCACGCATCACCGTAGGGCACGGCCGCGCCGTGCCTGCGCGGCGAAGCCGCGCTATGCGCGGCGAAGCCGCGCTTTGGAGTGCGGCGACATCAGTCGCCGCTTTCCATTCGACGTGGCAACGAAAGCGGCGACTGCGGTCGCCGCACTCCAAAGCACGGCGCGGCCGTGCCCTACGGCGAGACCGGGCCTGCAGAGCGACGCGGTGAAGGACCTAGGACGAGGAGCTTCGCACTCCGGAAATTTCCACGGTTGACCGGTCGCTTATAACGAATGTCATTGAGACATTGTCTCATCAGGATAGAATCCATTCCAATGATCGTCTGCATCTGCCGCGGCGTCTCCGACCGCCGAATCCGCCAGGAAATCGCCAGGGGCGCCTCCTCCATCGACGAGCTGCGCCGCTGCGGGATCGGGGACCAGTGCGGTTCCTGCCATCCCGTTCTGCAGCTTCTCCTCGCCGAAGCGACCGCGACCGTGCCGTGCGCGAACGCCGCTTGTGCATGCGCAAACTCGGACCCGCGAACGGATACCGCCGCCCAGACCTTGTGATAGGTTTTCGCCCCCGGGAGGAACTATGAAGGGCGACGCGAAGATCATCGACATTCTCAACGACGTTCTCACCTCGGAATTGACGGCCATCAGCCAGTACTTCGTCCATAGCGAAATGTGCGAGAACTGGGGCTACAAACGCCTTCAGGATCGCATCCGCAAGCACTCCATCGGCGAGATGAAGCATGCCGAGGCGCTCATCGAGCGCGTGCTTTTCCTCGATGGTGTCCCGAACGTACAGCGCATCGGGAAAATCAACATCGGCGAGACCGTCCCCGAGCAGCTGCGGGTCGATCTCCAGCTCGAGCTCGACGCCGTTGCGCGCCTGAACAAGGGCATCGAGACCTGCCGCGAGAAGGACGACAACAACAGCCGCCACCTCCTCGAAGAAATCCTCGAGGACGAGGAAGAGCACATCGACTGGATCGAGGCGCAGCACGCGCTCATCGAGCAGGTCGGAGTGCAGAATTACCTCGCGCAGCAGATTCGCGAGGGGTAGGGCGGGCGGTCACGAGGTTGCCGGGTCACTGGGTCACCGGGTCACCGGGTCGCGAGGTTACGAGGTTACGTAACGAGTGACGAAGGCCTGGCGACCTGGTGACCCGGTGACCCCGGCAACCTCGTGACCTCGCAACCTCGTGACCTTCTGAATATTGACGCTCCTGCGGGCGTTCACTACACTCGCGGTCCCGCCGGTATCCAGGCGACGTAGCCAAGTGGTAAGGCAGAGGTCTGCAAAACCTTTATCCGCCGGTTCGATTCCGGCCGTCGCCTCCAATTTCCGCCCATGAACATCCCGGTTCCGCCGAACTTTTCGTTCGAGTCGACCGTCGTTTCGCACGGCTGGTACCTGCTCGCTCCGTTCCGCTGGTCTCGCGACGAGGGTGTTCTTCGACGCCCCGAGGTCCTGGGCGGGAAGGCTGTCGATCTCGAGATCTCGTCCGCGGGCGGCAAGCTCGTGGTCGACGGTGCTCCGGCATCGCGCAAAGCTGTTGACGAGCTGCACGGGAAGCTCGCGCGCATGTTCCAGCTCGACCTCGACACGAGCGATTTCGTCGAGATGGCGGCGGCATCGCCGTCGCACGCCTGGGTCGTCGAAGCGCGATTCGGCCGGCTGCTCTGCGGGAGCACGCTCTTCGAGGACGTCGTCAAGATCATCGCCACCACGAACACGACGTGGCGCCAGACCATGCGCATGGTCGAGCTCCTCGTCGAGAAATGCGGCAAGCGGACGAAGCACGGCCGTGCTGCCTTTCCAGCGCCGGCAGACGTCGTCCGCTTTTCGGTCGGCGACCTGAAGAGCGATTGCCGCATGGGCTACCGGGCCCAGTACATCCACGTGCTCGCGTCCGGGATCCTCGACGGCTCGATCGACCTTCAGAAGATCACCGCAGTGGAGCAGACGACGGAAGAGCTGTTCAAGAGCTACCGGACCTTGCCGGGAATTGGACCGTATGGCGCCGCGCATCTTCTGGCGATGGACGGCCGCCACGACGTCATCGCGGTCGACAGCGAGTTCCGCCGCTTCGTGCGCGAGCAGTACCACAACGGCCGCGCCGTCAGCGACCGGACGATGCTCCGCCGTTACGCGCGATGGGGCCGCTGGAAGTATCTCGGTTACTGGTCGGAGCTCTGGAGCTCGGTGGCGGAGCACCTGCAGCCGCTCGAAGATGGGGACAAATAGTGTACTCCCCGCGACGACGCTCCGGAATATTGACCGCGAGCGGTTCCGTTTGCATAATGAGCGTGTTGCACGTAAAACGTAAGTAGCTGCATTTCCAACGGTTTACGTGTACTACCCAGGAGAGCACGTGAACGATCGGATCAAGCAGCTATTGCGCGAGCTCGGATCGGCCATCAACGAGTCGATCTCGACCTCCGAAGACGTCAACCAGCACATGCAGCGAATCCGCGACGAGGGATACGACCTCTACGTCGTGCTCGACGCAACCATCGGCCTCAACAAACAAGGTGACGAAAGCGGCTCGGAAGAAGAGCCGGCTGCGGTCGTGCCTTCCGTTCCCGACCACGAAGTGCAGTTCCGGATCAACGTCGACGATCTCGCTCTTCTCCGGTCGGTCGGAATCGACCCGACCCGCAAAGTGAAAGCAGCGCGCCGCGTCGAACCTCTGCGGCAGATCAGCGGTGAGTGAACGCCTGAACCTCTACGATTTCGCTCCGGACCGCCTTCGGTCGGAGCTGAGCGGGATCGTCTCCCCTCCGTTCCGCATCAAGCAGATCGAAGAGTGGATGTACGTCCGCGGTGTCGACACCTTCGAGGCGATGACGAACCTGCCGAAGGAGACGCGCGCCGCCCTTGCTCAGCGCTTCACGATCGAGTTTCCGGAGGTCGTCGAGATCACGCCGCCAGCGCCGGACGGCAGCCGGAAGTACCTTTTCAAGCTGAGCGACGGCAACCGCATCGAGTCGGTCTACATGCCGATGGGCGAGCGGACGAGCGTCTGCCTCTCGTCGCAGGCAGGATGCGCCGTCGGCTGCACGTTCTGTGTCACGGGATTCTTCGGCGCCGGACGCAATCTCACGCCGTCGGAAATCCTGGGGCAATTCTTCACCATTCAGCGCGAGCATGCTGTCGCTCCTGAGCAGATGAACATCGTCTTCATGGGGATGGGCGAGCCGCTGCTGAACCTGGACAACGTGGTGCAGTCGCTCGAAGTCTTCTATCGGACCATCGCGCCGAAGAGGATCACGCTATCGACCTCCGGAATCATCCCGGGAATCGAGGCGCTCGCCGCGCTGGATCGACGGCCGAATCTGGCCGTGTCGATCAACGCCCCCGATCGACCGCGGCGCGAAGAGATCATGCCCATCACGGCCAAGTACCCGCTCGACGGTCTGATGGCGGTGCTTCGGCGTTTTCCGCTGGAAAAGGGACGGGACATCACCATCGAATACGTTCTCCTCGCCGGCTACAACGACTCGAGGGAGGATGCGGCGGTGCTGGCGCGGCTGATTCGCGGGCTCGACGCGAAGGTGAACGCCATCCCGTTGAACGAAGACGAGAATCTTCCGGCATGGATGAAACGCCCGTCGGAAGAGGCGATTGACGACTTCGTCGAGGCCCTCGTGCGCAACGGAGTGCAGGTGACGGTTCGGCGCTCGAAGGGGCGTGCTATCGCCGCAGCGTGTGGTCAGCTCCGCGGAAAGAATCAGCCGCTGCCGCGCAAGAGCCTTGTCCGTTACGCCGCGGAGCCCGCGGTCAAGCGCGAGTCGCCGTCGCATCGAAGAGCCGGCGAACGGCGGCGGTAGGCGGCCTCCGCACCCGTGTCATCCTGACGTAGGGCACGGCTGCGCCGTGCCGAACTCCCGTGGGTGGGCGGCCGCGCCAGGTTCCCCCGCCCACGAAGGTTCGGCACGGCGCAGCCGTGCCCTACGGTCATTGGTTCAGGCTGTGGCAATCGGTTCGTCTGCCGCCCTACCTTCCCGTCAGGATGAAGGGAGACTTCACGCCAGCGCGAATTGGCGTAGCGGCGTGTGCACGGCGCCGCTCGGATTCAGCTGGCTCGAATACAGCGTGACGTGATCGATCGGGAACGGCTCCGACTCGAGCTTGCCGAAGCTCGAGTTGTAGATCTCGATACACGCTGGCGGCCACGAATCGCGGATGCGGCAGAGCGTCAGATGCGGCCTGAACTCCGCTCCGTCCAGCTGCACGCCGGCGGCCTTCACGGCGCGGCGAACCGCCTCGGCGATCTCCAGAAACTTCTC
>JADGOA010000293.1 GCA_017883215.1 Thermoanaerobaculia bacterium
AGTCCTGAGTCCTGAGTGTGCGGTCCTGCGACTCAGGACTTCAACGCAACAAACAGCGGAGCTCCAACGTAGTACAACCCAGAATGACTCCACACATCATCAATGTGACCGGTCTGCGGAAACTGTACCGATCGTCGATGGGGCGACCGCCGATCAAAGCGCTCGACGGAATCTCGTTCGACATCGAAGCGGGGCAAGTATTCGGACTCCTCGGTCCGAACGGCGCCGGCAAGACCACGACCGTCAAGATCCTCCTCGGACTGACCCGCGCCACCGCGGGCACTGCAACAATTCATAGCATGCCGGTCTCCGATCCGGAGAGCCGGCGCCGCGTCGGCTACCTCCCCGAGGGACACAAGATTCCGGGCTACCTGACCGCGCGGCAGACGCTCTCGATCTTCGGCCGCATGTCTGGGATGGAGAAGAGCGCGATCGACCGCCGCACGGGCGAGTTGCTCGAGCGCGTGCGCATCTCGCAGTGGATCGACGTGCGCGTGAAGAAGTTCTCGAAGGGCATGACCCAGCGGCTGGGCCTGGCATGTGCGCTGATCCACAGCCCCGACGTCCTGCTCCTCGACGAGCCGACCGACGGCGTCGATCCGGTGGGCCGCCGAGAGATCCGCGATCTGCTGCACGAAGAGGCACGCAACGGAACGACAGTGCTGATCAATTCGCACCTCCTCTCGGAGATCGAGCTGACCTGCGATCAGGTGGCCGTTCTGCGGAACGGCAGGGTGGCGGCGGCCGGAACGATCGACGAGCTGACGCGGAAGTCGGCCAAGTACAAGATGATCGCCTCGCCGGTCGACGAAGAGCTGATCGCGTCGTTCCTGGAGAGCGGCGCGGGTGTGGACCGGGTCAACGGACATCTCGAGCTGTCGGTGAGCGATCCGGCGCATCTGAATGCGCTGATCGACAAACTGCGCGCGCGCGGCGGAATGCTCACCGAGCTCTCCCCGCTGCGGTCTACGCTCGAAGACGTGTTCGTCGATCTGATCCGGGCGGCGGATGTGGAGCAACCGCAATGAGCCCAGCACTTCTCGCAGCTGGTTCGTCTCGCCGCAGGGCACGGCTGCGCCGTGCCGAACTCCCGTGGGCGGGCGGGAAAGCACTCGCGGGAGGCGAGGCCCAATGAAAGTCCTCATCGCCAACATCGAAGACGTCATGCGCGAGGCGGCGGCGCGGTGGACGCTCGTGGCTTACTTCGTCCTCTCGTCGATGTTCATTCTGATCTTCGCCTTCGCGGTGAACCTCGACATCGTGCAGGGGACGCTCTCGGGCGCGAAGCTGTTCGGCAAACAGGTGGAGATGCACGGCAGCGGAGTGAGCATCGAACAGCTCGTCCTCGGGTTCGAGTCCGGGTTCTCCGGTTTTCTCTACTTCCTCTGCACTTTCCTGGCGATCTTCGCCACGGCGCACCTCGTGCCGCGCATGCAGGAAAAGGGGACCATCGACCTCTATCTCTCGCGTCCCGTTTCCCGCGTCAAGCTTCTGCTGTCTCGATATGTGGCCGGGCTGATCCTGGCCGGTGGGAACATCCTCTATCTGATCGGCTCGATGTGGCTGATCGTGATCTGGAAGACGCACGTCGTTCATCCGCGGTTCCTGTTGGCCGGCGCGATCATCTTCTTTCTCGTGGCCACGTTGCTGGCGTTCGCATTTCTGGTCGGCGTTGTGACCTCGTCGACGGCAGTGTCGATCATGACCAGCTACGCGCTGTTTTTCTTCGGATTCATGCTGATCGGCCACGACCGCTTTGCCGCGGTTGTGTCGAAAGAGTGGGAAGCATGGCTGATCCAGACGCTGTACTGGGTCGTGCCGAAGAGCGCCGAGCTGTTCGGCGCCGTCGTATCGTTCGTATCGGACAAAGTCTTGCCGAGCGAGCTGGCCTCGTCGCTGACGCCGACGCCGTTTCTGACCACCGGCGCGTTCGCGATCGCCTGTCTCGCCCTGGCCTCGTGGCTGTTCCACCGAAAGGAGTTCTGATCATGAAGTCCCGTTCGTTTCTGACACTGGCATTGGCACTCGCGCTCGCCCCCGCTGCATTCGCCCTGCCCGATTCGCTGGCGCTGATTCCGAATGACGCGGTCACAGTCGGTGTGGTGCGCCTCGACCACATGCGCAGCAGTGGCCTGTCATCGATGCTGTTCCAGCAGACCGACAAGATCACCACCAACGGTGAGGCCGACCGCTTCCTCGCCGACGCCGGACTGCTTCCGTCAAAGGATATCGACGTTCTCGTCGTCTCGACGGTTCTCCGCTCGAATCTCGGCGGCGATGCGAACGTCCTGATCGCCGCCGACGGCCGGTTCGACCTCGAGCGCCTCACATCCGCGCTCACCTCGCGCGGAGCCATCAAGAAGAACAGCTACTTCGTTCTTCCGGATAAAGAGTCCAAGTCGACGCATCCCGGGGCCGTCGCCTTCCCCGATTCGCATCTGGCCCTGATCGGCACCGAGGAAGCAGTCGCCACCGCGCTGGCAAACTACGCCGCCGGCGGCACCTCGTTCCTCAGTTCTAGCGGCCTTGGCCGTGAAGCAGCCCGCATCGACGCGAAAGCGACGGCGTGGGCCCTGGTGGACATCGCGCGCACGCAGCGGCTGACCAATGCGCCACGTGTTCCGGCGCACGGCGAATCTTCAGCGCTCTCCAGCGCGCTGAAGAACATCTCCACCGTTGCGCTCTGGGCTACCGATACCGGCGATGCGTTGAAGCTCAACGGCCTTGGCGTCGGTCACGACGCCGAGACGCTCGGGCTCGTCGAAGACACGCTCCGCGGCGCTCTGGCAGCGGTTCGCCTGGCCGTGCAGGACAAGTCGCCCGACCTGGTGCCAGTGCTGCGCAAGTTCCAGGTATCGCGCTCGCGCGACACCGTCTCCATCAGCGGAACGATTCCCGCAGAAGTGCTGAAGACACTCATCGCCAAGCAGCGAGCCGCGCACGCTTCGCATACGGATTCTTCGCGGTAGGCGCGACCCCTCAGCCACCGTCTCCCCGCTGCGGCGGGGAGACGGGTCACGAGGTTCTGTAGGGACGCGCAGCAGCGCGTCCGCAACTCGGTGGGCGGAAGGAACGACGAGAGCTGCGGACGCGCTGCTGCGCGTCCCTACATTCATACTCTCTCTACACAAACCTTCGCAAATTCTCCCGCCACCAGTGCCAGTCGTGACCGAACGCGCCCGGCCAGATCTCGAGGTGGTTGCCGATTCCCTTCGACCACAGCAGTGTGGAGAAGTCGCGGCTCTGATGCACAAGGGTGTCGTGCTGGCCGGTTGCGATCACCCATCCGACGTGGGAGAGCTTCGCAAGCCATTCGCCGGCCATGTTTGCGATGTACGCGCTCGGACAGTTGAAATAGCAGTTTTCGTCCCAGTAGCCGTCGAGGAAGCGGTGGACGTCATAGATGCCCGAGAAGCAGACGGCGAGGCTGACGACATCCGGATGGCGACCGGCGAAATTCGCTGCGTGATAGGCGCCGAAACTCGCCCCGTAGACGACGAGATCTCCCCGCTGCGCCCGATTCAACACATACGGCACCATCTCGTTCCGGAGGTAAGCGTCGTACTGGACGTGTCGGGCGGCTCGGATTCCCGGCGGGACGGAGCGGTTGTACCAGCTCTCCTCGTTGACCGTGTCGACGAGGACCAGCTGGATCTCGCCCCGCTCGACCTTATCGCTCAGCGAACCGGTCAGCCCCTCATTCTCGTTTTCGAAGAATCGTCCGGTCGAGGTAGGGAACAGCATGACCGGGCGGCCGAACTGGCCGAACCAGAGGAACTCCATCTCGCGCGCGAGAGACGGGCTCCACCACTTGCCGTACTCGCGGTACATGTTGCGCCCGCCTTGATGCTATCACCGTGCGTTTTTGATCGCGGGCTGCTCCGTCATGGCGTTTCCAGCTGACATCACCATCGCCCCCCGGTACATCAGCCAGAGCGAACCCAGCTGGACGATGTGGTAGACGTCATTGTGCCAGCGGCTCGGTACCTGCTGTACGCCGGCCGCGATCGCCGAGACCACGACGCTTCCGACGAGCCACGGTGCGCTCGCGGCATGTTCGCGCACCCAGGCGAACAGTTGCATCGACAGCACGACGATCAACGAGATCCCGTAGTCGACGATCACCCACAGAAACGAGTCGTGGCCGATCATCCACGTCGCGTAGACCATGAACTGGACGAGTGCCAGCGCGTGAATCGTGCGACTGGAAGTCACGGCGAGAAGCAGGAAAAAGCTCGCCAGTCCGATCGCATACACCGCCGGCTTCCACCAGAGCAGATTCTCAGTACCGTGGTACGTCCCTCCGAGAAACGCGCCCGCTGCGGTAAAGGCGAACATGAACGCCCACAGCCGGGCGCCGCGCTGCCAGGCCAGCACAGCGAAGATTGCGGTTGCAAGCGCCACGATGTAATCGGTGGCGAGCGTCATCGGCTCGTGAATCGTCATTCTCGATGTGCAGTGTAGGGCACGGCTGTGGAGTGCGGGCGTCTCGCCCGCCGCGATCCGGCGTCCCGCGCCGGATCGCTTTGATCATCTGAATAGTCGCCGGGAACGGGACGCCCGCACTCCTACTTGCTGAGCTGCAGCGGCTGCGCCGCTTCAAACTCCGCCAGATCGCGTCGTGCGTCGTCGCTCAGGCTCGACAGCCCGGCCCTGGCGTAACAGCTGACGCGGGCGCGCAGCAGGTTCTCTTTCCAGTGCGGCCAGGGCTCGACGTCCGCGAGAG
>JADGOA010000034.1 GCA_017883215.1 Thermoanaerobaculia bacterium
GTACGTGTACGTTGATGTCAGCGGCCAGCTGCCTCCATGGCGCGAGGCGGTGACGAAATACGAGTTCGTCCGCGGCGGGATCTCGTCCTTCGCGTATCTCGACTACTACACGGGACTTGCAAGCGTTCGCGGCGCCGAGGCGCGAAAGAGCCAGGCGGTTGCATTCGACATCGAGCCGTACGGAAGGCGGCGCGTGCTCGACAACGTGCCATAGGTTGAATGGCCCCGAGCGGTCATCAAAAAACGGTTGCTACCGCGGAGCCGAGCCGCGAGACCGTAGCTTCATTTGCGATCGCGGTCTCATCTCGAGCCACGCCTTCACAGGCGCAAGCGCCCGAGACGAGAAACGTCGGCACGTTGCGAAGCGGGAAGGTAGGGCGGCAGACGAACCGATTGCGGCGGGCTGAACCGATGACCGTAGGGCACGGCTGCGCCGTGCCGAACCTTCGTGGGTGGGGGAAGCTGGCGGCCACCCACCCACGGGAGTTCGGCACGGCGCGCCGTGCCCTACGGCAGTGCAAGTGACTCTTTTCATGGACGCCGCTGTCCTCTGGTGAGGAGCGTCAGTGCCGCACCGGCCGGAAAAACACGGCAAATCCCGCGATTTTAAGGCATTCTCATGTGGCGCACTCGTCGCATGACGTTTCAGCAAGTGACTTCGTTGTTCTTCTCCATTTCGAAAGGACCCTCCCATGAAGCGAACACTCTTTGTAGTTGCCGCGCTACTCTTCCTGGTCGCTGCCGTGCCGCTGTTCGCAGTCGAGCGCAGCCAGCGGACCATCGTCGATGACGTGATCCGAATGACGGCTGCCGGTGTGAGCGACGACGCGATCCTCAGCTTCGTTCAGAGCTCACGTGACCGTTTCAATGTCACGGCCGATGACGTCATCGCCATGACGGATGCGAAGGTGTCGAAGTCGGTGATCAAAGCGGTTGTCGACGAGTCGACTGTCCGCGGCGGGCGCGAGGTCGCGGCCGCACCGCAGACGCGTCTCTACGTCAGTCCGTATCCGTACTATTACGATCCGTACTACTACTACGACCCGTTCTGGTACGGTCCCCGCGTGTACATGAACTTCGGCTTCGGCGGCATCTACCGCGGTGGCTTCGGCGGCTATCGCGGTGGCTTTGGAGGTCGTCGCGGTGGCGGAGGCCATGGCGGCCGGCACTAAAATGCTCACCCGTCCTCTCGAAAAACCGCGCCTCACGGCGCGGTTTTTTTGTCAGGACACGGTTGGCAACTCGCTCTGAACGTTGCGACGCAACTCTCCCTGAGGCGCAGAGCGCCGGCGCCGGCGAGAGTTGCGGACGCGCTGCTGCGCGTCCCTGCACGGCACCCGGCCACGAGAGTTCGGCCGTGCCAGACGCCCGCACTCCCTTCCGCGCTACGGAAACAGCGGCGGCGGCACCCTTCGCTTCGTGGCCTGCTCGAATGCATAGGCGAGTCGCAACAGCGTCGGTTCGCTGCAGGCCATTCCGGTGAAGCTCACGCCGTACGGCGAGGGCCTGGCGTTGAACCCTTCGGGAAATGCCGGCGTGGGTGCGTTGGGGATCGTTCCGAACGGCACGAGGACGGTCGGGTAACCCGGTTTCGCGGCGATGGACGCCGATCCCGGCCCTGGGAAAAGGAGCGCGTCGAGGTTGTTCGACTTCATCGCCTCGTCGATCCCATGTGTTCCGGCGAGGAAGATGTCGCGAGCGCGGTCAGCCTCGTAGCGGGCGCGGAAGGTCTCCAGGTCCATGGCGTCGGAGATGTCGAGGAGCGACTGCCCATACTTGATCGCGCCGGCCTTCTGATGAACGGCATTCCACTGCCGCAATTCGGTGAGCGACTTCACCGGTGCGGAGGGGCCGAGGGACTTGAGCCAGTTGTTGAAGTCGCGCTCCATGCCGAAGGCGAAGTCGATCGAGCACTTGCGCGCCTTCACCTCGTCCATGTCGGTGCAGACGCCCCAGAGCAGAAGGTTGTTTTTCGGATCTTTGTCGACGACGCTGGGGATGTCGGCAGGATCGACGATGACGGCGCCCTGCTCTTTCAGGACGGCGATGGCGTCGTTGATCACTTTCGTCTGATCGGGGTTCAGACCGCCGCGCGGCTTTTCCGCTCCTGGTGCGGTGACTTTCTCGTAATAGAACGCGCGCGGAATGCCGATACGCGAGCCTTTCAGCCCGTCTTTCTTGAGAAAGGTCGTGTAATCACCGTTCGCCGGACGCGCGCACCTGGTCGTGGCCGGATCGTTCGGATCAGGCGACTTTCCCTCGAGCACGCCGAACACGATGGCGGCGTCGGTGACGCTCCTGGCCATCGGTCCAGCGGTGTCCTGGTCTGCGGTGATGGGAATGATGCCGTAGCGACTGATGCGCCCGACGGTCGGCTTGATGGCGACGAGCATGTTCTGATTCGACGGGCTGAGGATCGACCCGGAAGTCTCGCTGCCGACGTTGGCGGCCCAGAAGCTCGCCGCGGTGCCGATGCCGGAGCTGGAGCCGCCGGTGAAGAGTGCCGGGCGGCCGTCGAAGGTCGCCTCGCGCGGGTCGCGGCGGGGGTCGTAGGGGTTGAAGCCGTAGCCGTGCAGGGCGTTGTAGTTGGCCGGCATCCCACCGGCCACCCAGTTCGCCAGTTCCGTCATGATGGTCTTGGCGAGGATGATGGCGCCTCCGTCGCGCAGGTTTTTCGTCAACGTCGCCTCGTACGGCGGGACGTAGCCGTCAAAGGCGAGCGCGCCGCCGGTGGTCGGCATGTTGGTCGTCTGCATGTTGTCTTTGAGGGCGATGGGGATGCCGTGCAGCGGGCCGCGGATGTGGCCCTGCGCTCGTTCGCGGTCGAGCGCGTCGGCTTCCTCGAGCGCGTGAGAGTTGACCGTGATGGCCGCGTTGAGCTTGTCCTCGTACATGCCGATGCGCATGAGGGACTGTTCGACGAGCTGCCGCGAAGTGACGCGCCCCGAGCGCAGCGCTTCCTGCATCTCCGGGATCGACGCTTCCACGACGGAGAAGCGGCTGTTCGTTGTCGCCTTTGGAGGCGCGGCGAATGCGGATGCGGCTAGAAGGCAGGCGAGGGCCGTCAGCAGAGATTTCATGGCGGCGTGATTCTAACGCTCTCGCGAAAAGTCCTGAGTCCTGAGTCCTGAGTCCTGAGTGACCAGTGTTAAGTCCTGAGTGCTGAGCGCACGGATTTGGCGCAGCGGAGTACGAAGAGCGCCGCTGTACCCTCTCAGGACTCAGGACTCAGGACTCAGGACTCAGGACTGATTCTCGCTACTCGTCGCTGGTCATGATGAAGATCGGCTTCTGGTGGAAGTCGTAGATCGGGCGGAGGCGATCGACGTTGTAGTAGCGCTCGACGTTGACGACCTTCTTCCGTCCGGTCACGACATCGAGCGGCAGGTTGTCGTAGATGCCGTTGCGCACGGCAACCAGGCGTCCTGTGATGTGGCGCTGGACGAGATCGAGGGCGAGATTGCCGAAGGCCATCGGCACGATGGAGTCGAGCGCGTCGGGATCGCCGCTGCGCACCATGTAGCCGAGGCGCTGGTTGACGACGTTGATGCGGCGGCCGCCGTTGTATTTCGCCGAAGTCTCCTTCAGCGCCGTCGAGATCTTGTCACCGATCCCGCCGAGCTTGCGGTGGCCGTATTGGTCGGTTTCCGCGCTCTCGAACGACATGTTCTCCTCGTGCAGCATGCGCGCACCCTCGGAAACCAGGACGACGCTGTACCGGCTGGGATGGCGGTTGCGGTCGTGCGCGAGCAGCTCCGTCAGGCGCTCGATGTCGAAAGGAGACTCCGGGATGATGCAGCGGTCGGCGGCGCCCCCCATCGTTGGCAGCAGGGCCGTGAATCCGGCATAGCGGCCGAAGACTTCGATGACCAGAAATCGCTCGTGGGAACCGGCGGTGGTGCGCAGCCGGTGTGTCAGCTCGATGGTGCGCGTGACGCAAGTCGAGAAGCCGATGCAGTAGTCGGTCCCGGGCACGTCGTTGTCCATCGTCTTGGGGATGGCGATGACGTGCACGCCCTCCTGCGACAGACGCTGCGCGTAAGAGAGCGTGTCATCGCCGCCGATGGGGATGAGATAGTCGATGCCGAGCCATCCGATGTTCTTCAGCACGTCGGCCGTCACGTCGTTGATCTCGGCCGTGTAACGGCTCTGCAGATGCGGCGGCATTGCTGCCCGCGGAAGATGCGTCGGCCGCGTGCGCGAGGTGTGCAGGAAGGTTCCTCCCGTGCGCCCGGCGCGGTTGACGATGTCCTCGGTGAGAAAGAGCAGGTTCTCCGAATTGTCGGCTTTGTCGTCGGGAATCAGGTCGACGAGGCCGGCCCATCCGCGGCGCAGTCCGATGACGCGATACCCCTCGCGCAGCGCGCGAATCGTGATGGCGCGAATGGCAGGGTTGAGTCCCGGCACATCGCCGCCGCCTGTGAGAATTGCGATTGTTCCTTTTCCAGCCATGGTTTTCTCCGGCTCGTTACGATAATCGGATGCTAATCGTATGGCGAATGACGGTGGGCACGATCAGCTTGTTTGCCCTCCCGCCATGCAGGGACGCGCAGCTGCGCGTCCCTGCATGGCGCACTGACGGCCGGATATGATCCGCGCATGATCGAGCGAGAACTGACGGACGGAATCCTGACGCTCCGGCTGGTGCACGGCAAAGCGAACGCGATGGACCTCGAGCTGTGTGAGGGGCTCCGCGGCGCGATCGAAGACGCGGCGGCGTCGGAGGACGTCCGCGCACTGATCCTGACGGGCAGCGGCACGATTTTTTCGGCTGGAGTGGACCTCCCGCGCCTGGTCGACAGCGGCGGCGATTACGTGCCGCAGCTCGTCGATGCGCTCGACGCCATGATCCGGGCGCTCTTCCTCTTCCCCAAGCCGGCCATCGGGGCCATCAACGGGCACGCCATCGCTGGCGGTGCGATTCTCGCCTTCGCCTGCGACGCACGAGTCATGAGCACCGGGCGCATCGGCGTTGCCGAGCTCCAGGTAGGTGTGCCCTTTCCGCCGATGGCACTCGAGGTGGTCCGCTTCGCCGTGCCGCACAAGCATCTGCACTCGATGATTTACTTCAGCCGGACCCTCGATCCCGACGTGGCGCATGCGATCGGCCTCGTCGACGAGATTGTCCTTCCTGAAGGGCTGCTGATCCGGGCCACGGAGATGGCGCGGCGTCTGGCCAATATCGCCCCGGAAGCGTTCCGCATGACCAAGCGGCAGCTGCGCGAGCCGTCGTTGCGTTTTGCCGCGTCGATCGCCAGCGATTCCACCGACGAGATCGACCGCGTCTGGCAGGCGCCGGAAACGCTCGACCGCATCCGCGGCTACGTGGAGCGGACCATCAAACGCCGGGCGGAGTGAGGACCGAAGCCGCGAGACGAAGTGTCATTCCGAGCCGGCGGAACCCCGGAGGGGTGAAGCGCGGCGAGGAATCCCCGGCCAGGTATCGTCGAACCGGGAATTGCGGGGGATCCCTCGCTGTCCTCCGCCGCTCCGCGGCTTCGGCAGCTCGGGATGACACGGGTTCCCCATCATCCCCCGCGTTTCACATCCGAGAGCGAGCGCAGAAACGCGACGATGGCGTCGCGGTCCTGCGGCTTGATCTTGATTCCCAGCTGGTGCCAGGCCATCTTTTCGACTGCGGTCGGAAGATCGCGCACTTTGCCGTCGTGAAAGTAGGGAGGGGTCAGGGCGACGTTGCGGAGCGACGGCACTTTGAAGACGAAGTCGTCCGATGGATTCCTGGTCAGCTCTTCCCGCCCGTGATCGCTGGTCGGATAGGGGTTCACGATGCCGATGCGCTGGAACTGGCGTGCGCCGATCGTCGGGCCGTTGTGGCAGCTCGTGCAGCCGAGGGCCATGAAGCGACTCAGTCCGAACTTCTCCTCGCGCGAAAGCGCGCGCGTGTTGCCGTTCTGGAAGTCGTCGAAGCGGTCGTGCGTGCGCAGGGTCCGCTCAAACGCGGCGATGGCGCGCGCGGCGTGGTCGACGGTAAACGGGTCGGGATCGTTCGGAAACGCCGCGTGGAACAGCGCCGGGTTGATCGAGCTCGCATGGCGCAGGCGGTCGGCGATGGCGGCGGCATTCGGCATCGCCATTTCCACCGGATTCATCATCGGGCCGGCGGCCTGTTCTTCGAGCGTGCGCGCGCGGCCGTCCCAGAAAAGGGCGAAATGCAGATCGGTGTTCAGCACCGTCGGCGAGTTGCGCCGTCCGAGCTGGCCGTGCGCGCCGGGGGAGGTGGGGCGGCGATCGGCGCCGGGCCGGGTCCCGTCGAGGGGGTGACAGCTGGCGCACGACTGTTTGCGCGTGACGGACAGCTCGTTCGAGGAGTAGAGCTCGCGTCCGAGGCCGACCAGTTGCGGTGTGTCGCCCCGAGCAGCCGTGGGCTGTGGGAGCGGGCCGAATACGCGCCGGCTTTTCGCTACAAGCGAAGCATCGCTCGAACGGTTGCAGGAGACGAGGACGAGGAGGGAGGCAGCGAGCAGAGATCGCGCGATGCGGCGCATGGGGCGGGAAAGGGTAGCACCTTTCTGACGTCCCGGGCAGTCAGCGGAGCGAGTAGCGAGTAGGATCAGAATCCGCATTCACGGTCCGCGGCACACCTACTCGCTCCAATGGAGGGACGATGGAAAACCCGAAAACAATGAACGCTGCAACCAGCGGCACGTTCCAGCTCGGCGGCGATCTCCCTGTTCATCGGCTCGGTTTCGGCGCCATGCGCATCACCGGCGATGGCGTCTGGGGTCCGCCCAAAGACCGCAAAGAGTGCCTGGCCGTGCTGCGCCGCTGCGTCGAGCTGGGGACGAATTTCATCGATACAGCCGAGTCGTACGGCCCGCACGTCAGCGAAGAGCTGATTGCCGAGGCGCTGCACCCATACGCAAAAGGTCTGGTGATCGCGACGAAGGGCGGGCTCGATCGCCCCGGTCCGAACAAGTGGGAGCCGGACTGCCGTCCCCAGCGTCTCCGCGAAGAGCTGGAGGGGAGTCTTCGACGGCTGCGCCTGGAGAGCATCGACGTCTGGCAACTTCATCGGATCGACTCGAAAGTTCCGGAAGAGGAGCAGTTCGGCGCGATCGCCGGTTTCCGGCGCGAGGGGAAGATCCGCCACGTCGGACTTTCGGAGGTCACGGTCGAGCAGATTGATCGCGCCCGAAAATTCTTCCCGGTGGTATCGGTGCAGAACCGGTACAACGTCGCAGACCGCGAGTGGGAGAGCGTCGTGGAGTACTGCGACCGCGAGAAGATCGGATTCATCCCCTGGTTCCCGCTCCAGACCGGAAAGCTCGCCAAGGGCGGTGGTCCGCTGGCGAGCGTCGCCGAAAAGCACCACGCCAGGCCCGGGCAGGTGGCGCTGGCGTGGCTGTTGCGGCGTTCGCCCGTGATGCTGCCGATCCCGGGGACTTCGCGCGTCAGCCATCTCGAGGAGAACATCGCCGCCGCGTCGCTGCGGATCTCGGATGAGGAGATGGAAACGCTGGGGTAGACCTTACGGCGGACCGCGGACCGCGGACCGCAGACCGCGGACTGCGGGCGGAAGTGGGGCGGATCGCCGCTCACGCCGCCGGTTTTCATTCCGTGATCCTGAGCCGCGAAGTTCACGGACCGCGGTCCGCGGTCTGCGGTCCGCAGTTCGCGCTGTGCAACGCCGCATCATTGCGGCTATCCTTTGGAGCATCGTCCAAAGGAGCGGGCATGACCGTCATCGAGTCGCCGCGCATCTTCCATCAGACGCTCGCCATACGGCTGGCGCTGCTGCTGCTGTTCGCGTTCGGTATCGGCATCCTCCTCAGCATCTCCTTCGTCGGCAACGATGCGGAGAAAGCGGCACTCTCGGCGGCCATCGTTGCCGCTGTCGCGTACGTCGTCATCGCATTCGCCATCGGCCGGACGCACATCATCACGACCCCGCTGGCCATTCGTCGCGAGACCATCCTCGGCATCACCGATCTGCCGTGGCCGGAGATCACCGAATACCGCTATCGCCTTCTGGGACGACAGCGGAGCGGCGACGGACCCCAGCCCGAGCGGTTTGTCCTGACGCTCAGCACCGTAGACGGACGTCGGATCACCATCGGCCCGAATTACCGCAATGCCGTCGCCATGCGGGATGTCGTCTTCTCGCGCGTTCACCCGCGGATGATCCGCACGGTCAGGGCGGAGCTCGACAACCAGCACCCGGTGACGTTCGGCCCGCTGACCCTGCGTCCAGACGGCATCGTCTACAAGGAAGGGCGGCCGCTCCTGTTCAGCGAGATTGCGACCATCGATCTGGCCTCGCCACGGTTGTGCATCAAGCGCACAGGCAAGCAGAACGAAGCCATCGCCATCGGGTCCGATCGCATCCCGAACGTGGTCGCCTTCATCGAGCTCGCGCAGGAAGCAGCACGCAAGAAAGGGCGCGACCTGCTCGCGCCGGTGAGTGCTGGCTCCTGAGTTTCGCGCGCCATCGCGCCGGGAACGTCCGATCACCAGGCCACCAGATGACCGGTGACCTGGCGCCACCCCTCGATCGCAACGGCTCGAGTACCTCGTTCTTCCGCATTCGCATCATCAGGCGCTGAACATTGACGCCTGCGCGGCCGCAGTTATCTACTCGACCCGCAATTAGGATTCGATGGAGGCCATATGGCTGATGAAAAGCAGAGCACCGGAGCAGTCGATCGGCGGCATTTCCTCGGATATACAGGCCTCGGGGCAGCTCTCGCCCTCGCTCGACCGCTCGCGGGCGCGGCTTTCGACGTGCAATCTGCTGAGCCAGCCGCGACGGCCACTTTCGAGCTGGAGGAGATGACCGTCGACGAGATACAGCAGGGGCAGCGAAGCGGGCGCTTCACTTCCCGCTCGCTGACCGAGGCGTACCTCGGCCGGATCGAGGCCATTGACAAGCGAGGGCCGGCTATCAACGCAATCATCGAGCTCAACCCTGACGCTCTCGCGATCGCGGATGCGATGGATCGCGAGCGAAAGGACGGCAAGTCGCGCGGCCCGCTGCATGGCATCCCGGTGCTGGTCAAAGACAACATCGACACTGCCGACAAGATGCACACGACCGCGGGGTCTCTGGCGCTCGCAGACAACATCGCGCTTCGCGATTCCTTCGTCGCGCAGCGCCTTCGCGACGCCGGAGCCGTCATCCTGGCCAAGACGAATCTCAGCGAATGGGCGAACTACCGCTCCGCGCATTCGACCAGCGGATGGAGCGGGCGTGGAGGGCAGACGCGGAACCCGTATGTCCTGGACCGCAATCCCTGCGGCTCGAGCTCCGGCAGCGGAGCCGGGATTGCGGCGAATCTGGCGGCCATCGGCGTCGGTTCCGAGACCGACGGTTCGGTGGTCTGTCCGTCGTCTTCGTCGGGTCTCGTCGGAATCAAGCCGACTCTCGGTCTCATCAGCCGTTCCGGAATCATCCCGATCGCTCACAGTCAGGACACGGCCGGACCGATGGCGCGAACCGTGACGGATGCGGCCATCCTTCTCGGCGCGCTCACCGGAATCGACGAGCGGGATGCGATCACGATGAAGAGCCGCGGAAGGGCTCACGCCGACTACACGAAATTCCTCGACGCCAAGGGGCTCCGCGGCGCGCGGATCGGCGTGGCGCGGAAGTACTTCGGGTTCAACGATCACGTCGATCGGCTGATGAAGGAATCAATCGAGGTGATCGGCAAACTCGGCGCGACGCTCGTCGACCCGGCCGACATCGCTACCAACGGCAAGTTCGACGAGAGCGAAAGCGAGGTTCTCTCGTATGAGTTCAAGGCGGACCTGAACCGGTATCTCGCCGCGCTGTCGCCGAACGTCCGCCCGCGAACGCTGGCGGACCTGATCCGGTTCAACGAAGAACATCGCGATCGGGAGATGCCGTACTTCGGGCAGGAGCTGTTCGAAAAATCGCAGGAGCGGGGGCCGCTCACCGATGCGAAATACCGCAACGCGCTGGCGAAGAACCACCGGCTGACTCGCACTGAGGGCATCGATGCGACCATGAAGAAATACAAGCTCGATGCGCTGATCGCGCCGACGGGCGGTCCGGTATGGCCGACGGATCTCGTGTGTGGCGACCACTTCACAGGCGGCTATTCGAGCGCGTCGGCGGTCGCCGGATATCCGCACATCACAGTGCCGGCCGGACTCGTGTTCGGCTTGCCGGTGGGACTTTCGTTTTTCGCCGGGGCGTGGAGCGAGCCGGCGCTGATCAAGTTCGCGTTCGCATTCGAGCAGGCGACGAAGGGGCGCCGGAGGCCTCAGTTTCTGCCGACGCTGAAGATGTGAGTCTCGAGTGGGGCCACGGTTTTTCACCACAGAGGCACAGAGAGCACAGAGCGATCACAGAGTTTTGCGGTCTTTACCTCTGTGCTCTCTGTGCCTCTGTGGTGAATTGGACCTTGCGGCAGGGAATCGGCCTTACGCGCGCCTCGCCACCAGGTCCCTTCCCCCCGGCTGCTCACAGTCGGCATAATGACCGCCTCCAAAAGGGGGATCGTGAATGCTCGGTCGCGCATGCCGTATCGCGCTGTACGTCACCGCTTTCGTCGTCGGAAGTGCCGCAATTCTCACGGCGCAGAGTGTGGATCCGAAGCTTTACTCGGAAATGCGTTGGCGAATGATCGGCCCGTTCCGCGGCGGCCGGACTGTGGCGGCAGTCGGGATCCCCTCGCAGCCCAACGTCTTCTACATCGGCGTGAACAACGGTGGTGTCTGGAAGAGCAATGACTACGGACGCGTCTGGACTCCGATTTTCGACGGGCAAGCCACCGGCTCGATCGGCGCCATCGCCATCGCTCCCTCCGATCCGAAGGTGATCTACGTCGGAAGCGGAGAAGGACTGCAGCGCCCCGATCTGTCGACCGGCGACGGCATCTACCGCTCCAGCGACGGTGGGAAAACGTGGGAGCACTTCGGCCTTCGCGACGGCCAGCAGATCCCGGCGATCATCGTCGATCCGCACGACTCGAACCGCCTCTTCGTGGCGGTACTCGGACACCCCTACGGTCCGAATCCCGAAAGAGGCATCTTCCGCTCCGTCGATGGTGGCCGCACGTTCGAGAGAGTCCTCTACAAGAACGAAAACGCCGGCGGAATCGATCTCGCCTTCGACCCCTCGAATCCGCAGATCGTTTTCGCCGTTCTTTGGGAGGCGCGCCAGGGACCGTGGGAGAACGGAATCTTCAGGGGCCCTAACAGCGGCGTTTACAAATCGACTGACGGCGGCACGACCTGGAAGCTGTTGGGCGGAGGGTTACCGCTCGGCTCGGAAGGACTCGGCCGGGTTGGCATCGACGTTTCCCGCAGCGACCCGAAGCGGATGTACGCGATTCTCGACGCTCCGAAGCGCGGAGGCCTGTATCGATCCGAAGACGCGGGAGAGACCTGGACGCGAGTAAACACCGACGAGCGGCTCTGGGGCCGGGATGGCGACTTCTGCGAGGTGCGCGTCGATCCCGGGAATCCCGACATCGTCTACGTCTCGAATGTGGTGTCGTGGAAGTCGGTCGACGGCGGCAAGACCTTCTCTGCGTTCAAGGGAGCGCCGGGAGGCGACGACTATCACCGCATGTGGATCAATCCCCTCGACCCGAGAATCATCCTCCTCGGTGTCGACCAGGGCGCCACCCTGACGGTGAACGGCGGTGAGACCTGGAGCTCCTGGTACAACCAGCCCACCGCGCAGATGTTTCACGTCAACGCCGACAACGATTTTCCGTACCGCGTCTGCGGAGGACAGCAGGAAAGCGGCTCCGCATGCGTGAAGACGCGCAGCGACGAGGGACAGATCACCTTCCGCGACTGGCGGCCCGTCGGTGCCGAGGAGTACGGATACGCCGTCCCCGATCCGCTCGATGCGAACATCGTCTACGGCGGGAAAGTCTCGCGCTACGACCGTCGCACCGATCAGGTCGTGCAGGTCGGTCCGAAACCGCTTCGCGATTCGGGCTACCGCACCGTGCGGACGGCGCCGCTCGTCTTTTCAGGGGCCGATCCGCACATCCTCTACTTCGCCGCGAACACGCTCTGGAAAACTACGACGGGCGGCGACAGCTGGACTCAGATCAGCCCGGACCTGTCGCGGAAGGATTGGGCGGTCCCGGCGAACGTCGGCGTCTACGCCACGTCCGTGAAGCCGTCCCAGCGCGGAGTGATCTACACCATCGCCCCCTCCCCGCTCGACGTGAACCGCATTTGGGTCGGGACCGATGACGGTCTCATTCACATCACCACCGACGGGGGAAAAGTCTGGGCCGATGTGACGCCTGCAGGCCTCAAGCCGTGGGCGAAAGTCTCGATCATCGACGCGTCGCACTTCGATCCGCTCGAAGCTTACGCGGCAATCAACACGTTCCGCCTCGACGACCTCCGCCCGCACATCTACCGGACGCGCGACGGCGGCAAGAGCTGGAGCGAGATCGTGAACGGTATTCCGGACGGCGGGATCATCAACGTCGTTCGAGAGGACGCGAAAACCAGGGGATTGCTGTTCGCCGGGAGCGAGCAGGCGGTGTACGTCTCGTTCGACGACGGCGACCGTTGGCAGTCGTTGCGGTTGAACATGCCGGCCACCTCGATCCGCGACCTCATCGTCCATGGGGACGACGTGGCATTGGCGACACACGGCCGCAGTTTCTGGATCCTCGACGACATCGAGCCGCTCCGGCAGATGGCCACAGCGACATCGTCGGACGCAGTTCTCTTCAAACCGGCGCAGGCATGGAGGTTCCGGTGGAACAAGAACACCGACACGCCGCTGCCTCCCGAGGAGCCGGCGGGCGAGAATCCGCCCGAGGGAGCGATCATCGATTACGTGATCAACGGCGCGGGCGGCGCACCGGTGACACTCGAAATTCTGGACGGATCAGGCGCGGTGGTGCGGCGCTATTCGAGCGGTGAGAAGGCGAAGGCGCCGGCGGATGAAGGACAGGTGCCGGGGTACTGGATTCGTTCACCCCAGGTTCTTTCGACCGCTCCGGGAATGCACCGGTTCATCTGGGACCTCCACTTCGCTCCTGCGCCGGGAACGCGGACGCGGTACGGCATGGGGGCGGTCTTGCACAACACCGCCCCGGTTCCGAGCTCGCCGTGGGTGTTGCCCGGGACGTACACCGTGAAGTTGACGACGCGTGGCAAGTCGGTCACGCAGCCGCTGGTCGTGGTGATGGATCCGCGGGTGAAGACGCCGGCAGCAGGCCTGGCGCAGCAGTTCGCTCTGTCGAAGGAAATGTACGACGGGATCGGTCGCACCTGGGTGGCACTCGAGCAATTGCAGTCGCTCCGAACGCAGATTCGATCCATCCAGGCGAGCGCGGGCAACAGTTCGCTCTCGAATGACCTGGCGGAGCTCGATGCCAAAGCGGCCGCGGTAGGCGGCGAGGCGGCCGGCGGAGAATTCGGGCCGCAGCCCCGCGCCGAGGCCGACACTCTGAACAGCGTCTCGTCGTCGGCGCGGTCGCTGATGGGACTTCTGCAGGGAGCCGACGTCGCGCCGACGACGCAGGCGGTCGCCTCCGTCGAAGAGATCCGTCGCACCGTCGACACAGTGATGAGGCGGTGGAACGCCGTCGAAGCGGAGGTGGGCCGGATCAACGTTCGCCTCAAAGCCGAGAAGCTTCCGGAGATCAAGAAAATCCTCGGCAAGGTGGCGCCGGCGGCGGATGAAGAGGACGACTAGGCTTCATTTGGCGGCGAGGAACCGTTTCACTTCGCGCTCCAGCGTCTCGCGCTCGCAGCCTGTCGCCAGATGGCCGCAGTCACTGGTCATCGTCATCGATTCCGCTTTCGTGAGCCGCGCCAGCTCACGCGCCGGGGCGGGCTGCACCATGTGGTCCTGCAGGCTGACGGCGATGAAGAGCTTCGCGCGGATCGCCTTCGCCGCGGTTTCAGGCGACCCGCCGAAATCGCGGTAGATGTCTTGGGCGATCATGGCGCGAAGCTGTGAGGCGTAGTCGTATGGATCGATTTTTCGCAGGGCATCACGATGCGTCTGGATCGCTGCGTCGACGGAGTCGGGCTTCGTGTGCTCCGCGATGTAGGCGGGCGTCCAAAGCCCCATTCCCTGGATGTCCGCCACCGCGTTCATCGCACGCGAAGCGCCGTCCGGCGTACCGCCCATCGACTCCAGGACGCTCAGCTCCGACTTCCACAGCATGAGGTCGTACGAAGTCTGCTTCGGCGTACCGACGATGGAGATGACTCTGCTCATGTAGTCCGGATATGCGACTGCCCACTGCAAAGACTGCATGCCCCCCATCGACAGGCCGGCCACCGCGTAGACGTGATCGAGCTTCAACTCGCGCGTCAGCAGTGTGTATTGCGACCGCACCATGTCGCGGATCGTGAATCGCGGAAATCTGGCAGCCGGCTGACTGCTGCTGTTCGACGGCGATGACGACACTCCGTCGCCCAGGGCGTCGATGGCGATGACGAAGTAGCGCGAGCTGTCGAAGAGCCTGCCGGGACCGGTCCAGGCGGCCAGTCCGGCGCTCGTTCCGGCGAACCACGTCGTCAGGACCAGCGCATTCGATCGGTCCGGAGCCAGCTGACCGTAGGTCCGATAGCCGATACGGCAGTCGCGGATCGACTCTCCGCTGTCGAGTGTCAGATCGCCGATATTCGCAATCTGCAGCGCGCCGTCATCGGCGAGCAGCGCAGATGCCAGGAGAAAGGTGGCCAGCCAGAGTGCGCGTTTCATGCTCGCTCATTGTGGGGCGAAACGGGCGAAAGGCATTCATGGCGTGAGATGCAGGGTCTTGTGATGCGGCTGACACGCGCGGAGTGGGTCGGTCGCTCCGACGGCTCACTCCCCCTTCACCCATTTCCTGAAGCGCTCCCAACGCGACTTCTTTCTCGGCGGTTCTTCGCGCTGGTGCGGCTTCTTCCTGGCCACCGTGATCTCGGATGTCGGGTTGGTGCTCTGCTCGAGCATCTGCTGGGCGGCGTCGCGCTCGGTTCTTGCCACTGCGCCTTCCGGGTACTTCGCCAGATAGCCGTCATAGCGGGCGATGGCCTCTCCATATCGGCCGTTGGCGACCAGCGCGCGGGCGGACCTGAGCTGCTGACGCTTCTCTTGCGCGATGGCAGCCTGCTGCGGGGTGATCACGGCGGCCGGTTGTTGCTGGCGAATTCGCGACCGAATCGTGCTGACGGTGGCCGCGAAGGAGGCCAGGAGGAGCAGGGTCACGCTCCAGAACACCACCGCAGGCACAGGTCGCTTGATCAGTGGCGGAATCCGCGTGTCCGTTTTCACACCCATCGGTGTTGCGCCGGCCCCAGTCAGGGCGGGGGAGGCCGTCTGCGGCTCCGATGAGACGTGCTCGTCGACGATCGTCGGAAGCGGCGTTGTCGAGTCGTGCATGGCGGCGACGGTGGCGTATTCGGCGGCGGCGCGCACTTCCATGTGCTTTTGCTCGATGTCCTTGAGGGCTGCGGCAGCGCTCTCGTAGCGGTCCGCAGGGGATTTCGCGAGAAGCCTGGCCACGATCTCGGCCACCGGTTGCGGTACGACAGGATTGACGTCGCTGACGAGCGGCGGGTCCAGATTGACGACGTTGAAGAGAATGCCGGTGAGCTCCGGGGCTCCGAAAGGGCGCACGCCGCTCAGCATCTCGTACATGACCACGCCCGCACTGAAGAGATCGGAGCGCGGCGTCACCGCTGTCGATTTCACCTGCTCGGGCGACATGTAGTTCGGAGTTCCGAGGAGCGAGTTGACGCCGGTCAGGCTGGAGTCGAGCGGGCGCGCGATGCCGAAGTCCGTGATCTTCGTATGTCCTTCATTGGAGATGAGAATGTTGGCCGGCTTGATGTCGCGATGAATGACGCCGTGATCGTGCGCGTACGACAGCCCGCGCAGGATGTCGGCAGCGATGGAGAGTGCCTCCGGCAGCGGCAGCGGACGCGTGCGTCTCAAGCGGGATTGCAGCGATTCTCCGGCCACGTATTCCGTGGCCAGGAACGAGACCACGTCGTCCTCATAACCCGCTTCGTACAACGTGACAATGTTCGGGTGCTGCAGCGAACCGCACAGCTCCGCCTCGCGCTGCAGCCGCCGATAGAACTCGTCGCGATCCTGGTCGTCTTCGAAGCGCTGGTCGGGGTCGATGACCTTCACCGCGGCCCGCCGCCCGATGCGGCGGTGGCGTGCGAGGTACACCTTTCCGATCGAGCCCTTCCCAATCATGGTCTCGATCTCGTACTCGCCGTAGATGCGGCGACCGCTGGGCGGGTCCGGCGTCACGTCAGTAGGTTACGCGAAATCAAGCGTGTAGCGCGAAGGGAGCGGGTGGCGTGTAGCGGGTAGGAGCTCCAACTGTCAGCATCGTCAGCCTTCTACCCGCTGCCCGCTACCCGCTATCCACTGGCGTATCCTGTTCCCACGCGTCCGGTAAGGAGCAGATCATGAGCTCGAAGCCGATGGTGCTCGTCGTCGATGACAACGACATGATGCGGAAACTGCTGGCCGTGGAACTCGGGCAGGATCCTGACTTCGTGGTGGAGGTTGCGGCAACCGGAGCGGAAGGGCTGGAGAAGGCGATGGCGCCGGACTGCAGCGTCATCGTGCTCGACATGATGCTCCCCGACACCGACGGCCTCCGTTTCATCCAGGATCTGCAGCGGCTTCGGACGGCGGATCTGCCGTCGATCATCGCCATCACCGGCGCATCCCAGATGCTCGTTCCCGACGCCATGATCGAGGCGCCGCACCGCGGGCTGGTGAGTGCGGTCTTCCGGAAGCCGTTCGACCACGCAAAACTCCACGAGACCGTCCGCTTCTGCGCGATGCTTTGAGGCCGGGCGGCGGCCATCGCAGACGGCAGACCGCGGTCTGCGGTCTGCAACAAAGCGCGCCGTCACCAGTACCTCCCCTCCGGTTTCGCACTAGCCATGTGTGTTCGCACACACCGGCGACCTCGATGGTGAGCTAGGTTGTGCCAGTGGTGGCGCTTCCTGACGCACGCCACCGCAGCTCCCTGTCCGCGGGCACTCGCTGCGGACGACAACAATCATCGA
>JADGOA010000294.1 GCA_017883215.1 Thermoanaerobaculia bacterium
GTCATCCCGAGCTGCCGAAGCCGCGGAGCGGCGTAGGACAGCGAGGGATCCCCCGCACTCCCGGGTCGGGCGGGGGATTCCTCGCCGCGCTCCACCCCTCCGGGGTTCCGCCGGCTCGGAATGACAGGCCTTACGTTAGCGCGAAGCCGGCGCTTTCGACGCGATCTGGTCCGCCCGCTACGGAATCACCGGCGCCGGTGGCACGGTGATCTTCTTCGGCGGGTTCTTCGCCAGCTCGTTCATCAGCACTTCGACTGCTTTCTCCAGCGACGGGTCATGGCCGGCGGCGACCAGGTCGGGGCGATCGACAACTTCAATGTCGGGCGACACGCCCACACCTTCCACCGCCCACATCCCCTGCGGATCGAGGAAACGGAACTGCGGGGCGCTGATGGCGCCGCCGTCCATCAGGGAAGGATTGCCGGAGATTCCGATCAGCCCTCCCCACGTGCGGGTGCCGATCAGCGTACCGACCTTCCGCTCGCGGAAGTAGTACGGCAGGGCATCGCCGCCGGACGAGGAGTAGCCGTTGATCAGCATCGCCTTCGGCCCGGTGTTGGCGTAGGCGGGCGTCTGGGACGGCTTCTCGCCACGGCGGACCCAGTAATTGAGAATCGGGCGGTCGAGGAGCTCGATCATCCGGTCGGGTATGAAACCGCCGCCGTTGTAGCGATCGTCGATGATCAGCGCTTCTTTGTCGGCTTGCGGGTAGAAGTACTTGAACAGCTCGCGGTTCCCTTCGCTGGCGGTGTTGGGCAGATGAAGGTAGCCGATGCGCCCGCCGGAGAGCTTGTCGACCAGGGCCCGGCGCGAGTGGACCCAGTCGAGGTAGCGAAGGTCGGTCTCCTTCGCCGTCGGACGCACCTTCTCCTCGTGCGCGCCGGCGGTGTCGGGTTTCGAATTGACGAGCAGCGAGACGAGGCGGTCGGCCTTGTTCTCCATCAGGCGGTAGAAGTTGTCGACGCCTTTCGTGGAGACGCCGTCGACGGCGAGAATGTAGTCACCCTCGTGCACCTTCACGCCGGGCTCGGTGAGCGGGGAGCGGAACGACTCGTGCCAGTTCTCGCCGGGGAAGATGTGGCTGATGCGGTAGTAGCCTCCGTCGGGAACGATGTCCGCGCCTAACAGACCGTTCTCGACGCGCTTCACCTGCCAGTCGTCGGTGCTGGACACGTAGACATGCCCCGAGTTCAACTCGCCCCCGATCTCGCCCAGGATGTAGTCGAGGTCCGAACGATGGGCGATGAACGGGACGAGCTGCCCGTACTTCTGGCGGACCATGTTCCAGTCGACTCCGTGCATGTTCGGGTCGTAGAACCAGTCGCGGAGAATGCGCCAGGCGTCGGTGAACTCCTGCTGCCACTCCGCGCGCGGGTCGATTTTCATGTCCAGACCGTCGAGGTTGATGGCGTTGTCGGCGGTTTTCTGGCCGCCCTTCGCCGGCACGATGACGTAGTCGTGTCCGCTGCGAGCGATCAGCTTCTCGTGATTCGCGGAGAGGTCGTACGCGACAACGGACTCGAGAACCGTCTCCTCCTTCCGATCGTCGAGGTTGTAGAGCTTCAGGGCGCTGCCACCGCCCGGTCCGCGGCGGGCGCCGGAGCTGACCAGATAGAGAACGCCGTTCGGAACCCCGGCCAGCGAGCGGTAGTTGCCCGACGGACCGGGAATGGCGCGGACGCGCTGCTCGAACCCGGCCACGTCGATCTTCACGTTCGCCGGAGCGGCGGGCTTCCGCTCGCCCTGCTCGCCGGCGGCTTTCGTGTCGGCCGGCTTCTTCTCCCCTGCCGATTCCTTCTCCGCCTCCGCTGCCGGCGGACGCTTGGCATCAGCTGAGGCCTTTTCTTCGTCGCTCTGTGGCAGCAGGAGAGCCGGTCCGTCGGCGGCCAGCACCGCCGCGTAGACGCGCGTCGGATCGGTGTAGACGTAGTTGAACTCGAAGGCGCTGAACGTCAGGTTGAAGTCGCGATTGGAGGTGAAGTAGAGATAGCGGCCCTTCGGATCGAACACCGGCTCGTTGTCGTCCGTCATCCCGCTGGTGAGGCGATAGGACTTCGCTTCCGGGAGCGAGTAGACGTAGATCGACGAGAAGCGGACGTCGTTGAGCTTGGTGTAGGCCACCCATCGGCTGTCGGGCGACCAGCGGTAGTGGGTGATGTCGCCGTAGTCGTCCTTGTCGACCGGCGTGATCTTGCCGGAGGCGACGTCGACGATCTGCAACGCGTGGTCTTTGCTGGAAAAGGCGAGCTTCGTCGAATCCGGCGACCAGAGCGGATCGAACTTCCACGATTTCCCTCCGCTCGTCACCTGGCGCTCGGCACCGGTGCCTTCGGCGGGGCGGACGAAGATCTCGTACTCGTCCCCGGCGCGATCGCTGAGATAGGCGATCCATTTGCCATCGGGCGACCACGCGGACGAGAGCTCACGCACGCCCGGCGTGCTGGTGACGTTGCGGATCTCGCCGTGCTTGGCCGGAGCGGTGAACAGGTCGCCGCGCGCCTCGATGAGGGCGCGTGCGCCGCTCGGCGAGAGGGTGAATCCGCTGATGTTCGCCTTCACGTTCTTGAAGTACGGGACGGTATTCTTGAAGTCGCCGACGACGTGAATGGGAATGCGGGTGTCGCTGCTGGTGGCCGGGTCATATTTCCAGACATAGCCGCCGGACTCGTAGACGATCTGCTTGCGATCGCTCGACGGCCAGAGCACGTCGTAGTCGGTGTGGTTGGTGACCTTGCGCGTCTGCTTGGTGCCGAGGTCGTAGGCGTAGAGATTGAGCTTGCCGCCCTCGCGATCGGAGGTGAAGTAGATCGTGTTTCCGATCCACATCGGCTGATTGTCGGTGGCGGCGTCGCTGGTGATCTGCTCGGCCTTGTTCGTTTTCAGGTCGTAGATCCAGACGTCCTGCGCCCGGCCGCCGCGGTAGCGTTTCCAGGTCCTGAACTCGCGCTCGATCGGCGTGTAGACGACCTTCGTGCCGTCGGGGGAGAACATTCCCGCGCTTCCCTCTGGAATGGCGAGCGAATGCTCGTCGCCGCCGGCGGCAGGAACGACATACAGCGACGGATTGCGATCGCTGTATGGCAGACGGTGCGGATTGAAAAGGATCTCTTTGCCGTCAGGGCTCCAATCGACGACGCGGTTGTCGACGCCGCCGCGCGGCGGAAGCGGGCCGACGTCGTTGTAGAACGTCAGCTGGCGCGGAACGCCGCCATCGACGTCGATCAGGAACACCTGATTGGTGCCGCTGTACTGGCCGGTGAACGCGATCTGCCGGCCGTCGGGCGAGAATCGCGGAAACTGCTCCAGGCCGTTGTCGCTGGTCAGGCGGCGCGCCTCGCCACCGTTGGCGTCGACCGTCCAGAGGTCGCCACCGTAGAGGAACGCGATGTGCCCGCCGCCGATGGCCGGCTGGCGGAGGAGCCGGGTGAGGTTCTGCTGCTGCGCATTGAGCGTCGTGGCGAGGAGGAGCGCCAGAAGGATGCTGAGCTTTCTCATGGGGCCGGGTTGATAGCACGTTACGAGGAGGATTGGGAGTGACGTTGTCGATTCGTGACGTGAAGAGGGGTCGGGGGTCGGGGGTCGGACGCGAAACCGCAAGCTCTCGCCTCCGACCACCGACCCCCGAGCCCCGACCCCCGCCGCGTGAAGGCTCGCGGTGCCCGCTACCCGCTGCCTAAAAATACTTCAGCGTGAGATCGATCAGCTTCTGCTTCAGCTTCGTGTACGGCGGGTACATCAGCTGGATCGTTGCCCAGCGGGTGGGCTGTTCGAGCACGCCGCGGGCGTTGGAGAACGCTTCGAACCCGAAGAAACCGTGTGATTTCCCGACGCCGCTCTCGCCGACGCCACCGAACGGCAGGTTGGTCTGGTTGAAGTAAATGACGGTCTCGTTGACCGCCGTTCCACCGGCGCTGGTCCGGGACATCACTTTCTGGACGACGCTCTTGTTGCGGCTGAAGACGTAAAGAACGAGCGGCTTTTCTCTCCCGGCGATGAAGCGGAGTGCCTCGTCGAGGTCGCGATACGGAAACACCGGCAGCAGCGGGCCGAAGATCTCCTGCTGCATGACCGCCTCGTCGGGGCGGACGCCTTCGAGGATGGTCGGCGAGATGTCACGCCCGTCGAACGTGCCACCGGAGTACACCGTCGCGCCGTGCGCGGTGGCCGAGTCGAACATCGACTTGATGCGGTCAGCGTGCGCGGAATTCACTACAAGGGTGCGCGCTCCCGGCGCTCCCTGGATCTCGATCTGCTTGCGCAGTTTTTCGAGGAACGACGCTCGGATCGACTCGTCGACGAGGAGGTAGTCGGGAGCAATGCAGACTTGTCCCGCGTTCAGTGTTTTTCCCCAGGCGATCTTTTTCGCCGCCTCGTCCAGGTTGGCGGTGCGATCGACGATGACCGGCGACTTTCCGCCTAACTCGAGGGTCACGGAGGTGAGGTGTTCCGCCGCCGCTTTCATGACGATTCGGCCGACACGCGTGCTGCCGGTAAAGAAGATGTGGTCGAACCTCCGCTCCAGCAGCGCCGCAGCCACGGCCGCCTCTCCCTCGAAGACCGCCACCTCGCTCTCGTCGAAGAGGGCGGCCAGGATGCGCTTCATACACGCGCTCGAGTTCGGCGTCAGCTCCGACGGCTTGACCATGGCGCAGTTGCCGGCGGCGATCGCGGAGACCAGCGGCCCGAGCGTGAGATTGAAGGGG
>JADGOA010000295.1 GCA_017883215.1 Thermoanaerobaculia bacterium
GCGGAGTAGACAGCGACGCCGTTCTCCACGAGCGCGCTGATGAGCGGTGCGGCGGCGGGCTCGTCGATCGCGGCGAACAGGCGGTCGTTCTCGCTTTCGAAGGGAACGCCTCGCTCGGTGAAGAGCACGCCGGCCCGCGCAGCGTCGCCGACGTGGAACTCCATCGCCTTCCGGCTGGAGATCAGCTGGCGCACGGTTCCCTCCCGCAGAATCTGGCCGCGGTGAATGATGGCCACGCGGTCACACATCAGCTCGATCTCGCCGAGCAGATGGCTGGAGACGAACACGCTCATTCCATTGGCGGCCAGGCTGCGAATGAGCTCGCGCATCTCGCGAATGCCGGCAGGATCGAGCCCGTTCGCGGGCTCGTCGAGGATCAGGACTCTGGGATGACCGAGGAGCGCCTGCGCGATTCCGAGGCGCTGGCGCATGCCGAGAGAGTAAGTGCCGACGCGCTGATCGAGGCGATGACCCATGCCCACTCGGTCGGCGGCGGCGTCGATCTCCTCGCGCGAGGCGCCGAGCATACGCGCGAAATGCTCGAGGTTCTCGCGGCCGCTCATGAAGCGGTAGAGGTCGGGGGTCTCCACGATGCAGCCGATGCAGCGCATCGCCGTCTCGAACTCGCGCCCCAGGTCATGGCCGCAGATCCTGACACTGCCGGAGGTCGGCTTGATCAGTCCGACGAGCATGCGGATCGTCGTGGTCTTGCCGGCGCCGTTCGGCCCCAGAAATCCGAATACTTCCCCCGGCCGCAGCTCGAACGAGACGCGGTCGACGATCGTGCGCCGGCCGATCACTTTCGTGAGCTCGTGCGCGGAGAGGGCGGGCGGGGGGGAGGGCATTCGAAGTCCTGAGTGTACTTCGGGGTGAGGCATGAGGCATGAGGTATGAGGCATGAGTGGGAGTCCGCCCCATGCCCCATGCCCCATGCCTCTGGACTCGGTTGTGCTACGTTCTTGCCATATGCGGCGGCTGCTCTTCTGGTATCTGCCGCTCGCGATTGCGATCGTGGGGTGCGCGATCTTCGCGAGCGGGTTCTATGCGTTCCTTCGAGGCGACATCGGCACTGCCGTCACCGTCCCGAGCGCCCGCGTTCACGCCGCTTCACCGCGGGGCGCCATCGTTCCCCTGGTCCTCGGCGACTCGCTCGCTCGCGGCACGGGCGACGAGTCGGGACTCGGCATCGGCGGCCGCCTTCGTCAGGACCTTCTCTCCACGCACAACGACGTCCGCCCCGTCACCAATCTCGCCATCAACGGAGCGCGGACGCGCGATCTGCTCGAGCAGCTGCAGAGCCGCAACGTGCAGACGCTGATCGCGCAATCGAACGTCATCGTCATCTCCATCGGCGGGAACGATCTGTGGGGGACGACGGACGTGCGCGCGCTCCGGCTGCACAATCCGGAGAGCGTCCTGGAGGACGTGCTCGGGCGGGTGGCTGAGGTCGTGAGCGCGGTGCGATCGGCGAATCCGACCGCGCGGATCTTCCTCGTCGGCCTCTACAACCCGCTCGCAATGACGCCGACGGGCGGCGTTCTGAGCCCGCTCGTCAGCCGCTGGAACGCCCGGCTCCTCGAGCGCTTTGCAACCGATCCGAATGTCACAGTCGTGCCGACCGCCGATATCTTCTCGCATCGCGACCGGCTGTCGTTCGACCGGTTCCATCCGTCCGACGAAGGATACGCACTGATCGCGCGGCGCATCGCCGATTCGTTGTGAGCACGCGGAAGTAGCGGCACAGACAAGAGTGTCTGTGCCACACCGTCAGTTGCTCTCACAACTGAGCAACTCGCCTACTGCCCTTGTGGCACAGACACTCCTGTCTGTGCTACCTGCCCGCCGCGCGCCGCCGCACCGGTGTGTTCATCAGTTCCGCGCGCCAGACTCCGCGGCCGTGCGTGAAGGCGTAGATCGCCGGTCCGTATGCGCCCTGACCGATGGTGACGTGCTCGGTGACGACGCTCGGCAGGCCGCTCTCCTCGCTCATCCAGTGCTCTCCGCCATCGAGAGAGACGAAGATGCCGAGATCCGTTCCGAGATAGATGCGGCCAGGGCGGGTGGGATCGGGAGCGACGGAGTGGACGGGGATATCGGGGAGCGTGGCCGCGCCCGACCCGTCGAGCGGGGACCAGCTGGCCGCGCCGTCGGTGCTGCGCCAGACGTGCGTGCCGCCGAAGCCGGCGTACGACGCGTAGAGGGTCGTGGCCACGAACGGATCGAAGACGATCGAGGAGACGTATCCGGTCCGCGGCATGGTCGAAGGCCATGTCGTCTGACTGGTCGCGCTCGTGGCGCGGTCCGTGCGGAGGATCGAGCCGTCGGCGGTCCCGGCTACGACCACTTCGCTGCTGGCCGTCGACACCGCGAAGGCGCTGATCTTCGACTGAAGGAGCGTGCTCGCAGCCGAGCAGTACGCCGCCTGCGCGTTGTCGCAACGCCACATCTGGCTCCCGCCCACCCACAGCCGGGTGTGCTGATTCGGATCGAGAGCGAGCGGCGTGACGAAGAGGAACGACCCGGGATCTCCCGCGTTGGGCAGATGCACGGGATGCTCCTGGCCGGCGGTCAGGTCATACCAGCTGACCGCTCCAAACTGCGATTCGGTGTAGACGATCGTCGGACTCAGGGGATCGAAGGCGACGTAGCCTCCGTCGCCGCCGCCGATCGGGTGCCAGTCGTTGACGGTCGTGGCGATGTTGCCGATCGAGACGCCGTTGTCCTGCGCCCCGGCGGCGAAGCTCCGGCCGTCGGGGGAAACGGCTCCGTGGTAGAACTGGGTGGTGCCATAGCTGTGCACGAGCGAAGTCCACCGCACCGCTGCCGAGGGGCTGCATGGCGCGTTCGAGCCGCGCGCGACCGCGGCGTTGGCGTTGTCCGTACGAAAAACGCCGCCGTCGTTGGTGACGAACAGCCTCTGGTCCGCGGCGCCGTCGTATTTCGGATCGAAGGCGATCACGTGCTGGTCCGAGTGGACCCACTCCTGCCGCTGGTCGGTCCACCAGTACGAAGCCAGTCCCCACGATCTGCCGCCGTCGTCGGAGCGAAAGAGATCGACTCCCGCAGCCCAGACGACGTCGGGATTCGTCGGGTCGACGGCGATGACATTGCAGTGCCACCCCATGGGGACCCAGTCGGACGCACCGCCCCCGAAGCACTGCGGCGACATCGCGGCGATCGGATTGCTGAGGATCACGGTGTTCAGTCTCTCGGCATCCGTGACCCGTACCTGGGCCGTCCACGTTCCGGGATCGCCGTTGCTGTCGGAACGGAAGACGGCGAGCAGGTTCTGCGTGGAGCCGTCCGGCCCCGGGTCGTTGCTGGCCGCCAGGGCGTAGACGATGGAAGGGTTCGACGGCGCGATGGCCAGCGAAGTGCGCGACATTCCCGGCTCGGAAAGCACCGCCGTCCAGCCCCCGTCGCTCTCAGCGTGCTCGTTTCGATAGACGGTGGCCTGCTCGAAAACGCCGCAGGAAGCGAACAGATAGTCGCCGGCGATGTCGCCGCGCATCGCCAGATCGAGTGCCCCGCCTTTCACGGTGGTGGCGAGGATCTTCTTCCACGTCACTCCGGCGTCGTCGGAACGCCAGACGCCGCTGCGCGTGGCCGCGTAGATGCGTGCGGAGTCGTGCGGGCTGATGGCCAGATCGTTGACCCACTGGAAGTCGGGATTCGATGCCGTGAACGCGAGTTGAACCCAGCTCTGCCCGCCGTCATGCGTGACGAAGATTCCGTCCCCGCGCAGCGGGAGCGCGGTTCCGCGGACGTCCTCGCGGAAGTAGCCCTCTCCCGTGCCGACGTAAAGTGTGCGCCCGTCTTTCGGATCGATGACCATTGAATTGATGGCCAGGTTCACGAGCTCATCGCCGATCGGAGTCCAGCTCGCGCCACCATTCGTCGATTTCCAGATTCCCCCCGACACGCCGCCGCTGTACATCACATTCGAGTCCGCCGGGTCGAAGGCCAGGACGCGCGTGCGGCCACCGATGTTGCCCGGCCCCAGGAACGTCCAGGAGGAGAGGATGGTGCGCTGGGAGACCGATGAGGCGATTGCGCGCCGGCCCCCGCCCTCGACGAGCGCGTCCGCAACCGTCGAATATCCAGGCATGGCGCGCCTGTGTGCCTCAGCCGAGCGGTAGAGAGCGGCTGCATCCGTCCCCGAGGTGATGCCGCGCTTCATCGCCCAGAATTCGGCCGCGGCTTCTGGCTTGTCGAAACGCTCTCGTGCCCCCTCCTCGGCGACGGCCTGAGCCGTGGAATGGCGGCCGGGCTGGTGACGCGCAGACAATCCGCTCGTGCAAGCGGCGAGGGCGAAGACCGAGAGGAGGACCAGGAGCAGGGCGGGGCGCGCACGCATGTGCGACTAAACCTGCGAAATCGGCGAAACATTCGTCATATGCTGGAGCGGGTCCGAAATCGCGCCGCAACCTCCACCAGCGCCGCTACTCGTTTCACTGTTACAGACTAGATCTTCCGGAGGGTTTCGATGCAACTGGCAAAAGACTCATGTGCGTGCGGTCATCCGCTCGAACACCACGATGGCGGCCGCGGCGCACCGTGCAACTACTGCGCGTGCGCGGCAGGCGAGCCGCCATCCGCGTTCGAGGTCGGAATGATCCACTCCGTCCACGAGCTGACCATGGTGATCGTGCGACTGGTCAAAGAGGTGCAGTCCCAGAAGGGGACGCAGTAG
>JADGOA010000035.1 GCA_017883215.1 Thermoanaerobaculia bacterium
GCCGGCGATCCATGCGCCCAGGATCAGCGCGACGGATTGGACCTGTCGCGCCACGACATACGGGTTGATGAAGATACCCGACCCGATGATGCCGCCCATGACGATCATCGTCGCGTCGAACGCGCCGAGGCGGCGGGCCAGGGTTGTCATGGGCCAAGTTTAGGGCAGGGTCGGGGGGGAATGGGACGAATGGGACGAATGGGACCTATGAGACCAATGGGACCATTGGGACCCATGCATCTGCTGCGCCTGTCTTCTATCCCATGCGTCAGAGGTGTCCCATGGGTCCCATAGGTCCTAATGGTCCCATTCGTCCCACTCCGCCCGCCCTTACATCGAGATCGAGCCCTTCCGAAACTCAGTGCGGCCGATCCAGGCGTTGATCAGCACCGAGTGCCCGGCCGCCGCGAGCTGCTTCGCTTCTGCGAGGACTCGATCGATGTCGGCCGGATCGCGAAGGAGAAGCCCTCGCGCGCCGAGGGCTTCGGCGGCGCGCTCGTAGGCGGCGCGGCCGAGCGTACAGCCGACGTCGTCGTGAAGGATGTCGACCTGCTCGCGGGCGATCTGACTCCAGCAGCCATCGTTGCCAACGACGGCGATCACGGGGATGCGATGGCGCGTGAATGTGTCGAACTCCGACAGCGTGAATCCAACCGAGCCATCGCCGTACAGGAGCCACACCTCGGCGGCCGGCCGGCAGAGTTTCGCGGCCAGCGCGAATCCGGCGCCCACTCCGAGCGTGCCGTACGCCCCGGGATCGAGCCACGACAGCGGCGACCGCGGCCGAACGATGTACGACGCGGTGCCGACGAAGTCGCCGCCGTCGGCGACGAGGATGCTGTCGTCGGCGAGGGCTGCCTCGATGCGCCGGCAGAGGTCGAGCGGGTTGATGAACTCCGTCGATGCGGCGGACTGGCCGGCGATCTCGTCGTCGCGCTCCCGATCGGCATCGCGCAGCTTCAGACGCCACTCGCTCCACCGCTCCTCGACTTGTGGCACAGACACTCTTGTCTGTGCAGGTGCAGACAGGAGTGTCTGCGCCACATCGGCAGCGAAGAATTCTGCGATCCGCCGCAGCGCGTTCGAGGCATCGGCGACCACGGCGACATCCGGCCTGCGGTTCTTCCGCACGTCGACCTCGCTGCGGTTGACCGACACGAGGAACACGCCGCGCCCGATGTCCCGCCCATAGTTCAGGCGGAAATCCGCCGGAACACCGGCCAGGATGACGAAGTCGGCCTGTTTGAGCGCGTTCTTGCGCCCGTGCCGCATCTGCAGGCGGCTCGACGCGCCGAGCAGACCGCGCGCCATGCCACTGAGGTAGACCGGCGCGCCGATCGTTTCGATTGCGGTGGCGAGATCGCCGGCGAAGCGCGCATCGACGAGTGCCTGGCTGCCGATCACGAGGACCGGCCGCTTCGCCGAGCGGAGCCGCGCGGCGATCGATCGGATCGTTGCCTCGCCGGCCGCCGGAGCATCGGGTGTGCGGACGACCGGCACGCTCAGCGACTCGTTGCCGGCGAAGAGACGGTTCACGTGCCGATTCAGGTACCACGTCAGCAGGCGATCGGCCGCCGACCGCTTCCCCGATCCCGGCGATCCGCCCTTTGCGAACCACTCGCGGACGAGCGACTCGTCATAGAGCAGGTCGATCGGACACTCGACGAACACCGGCCCGGGCACGCCCTCCTGCGCGGTGAAGAATGCCTCGTTCACAGCGTCGGGAAGATCGCGGACGCGCTTGACCGACACCGCTGCCTTGACGTGCGGCCGGACGGCCGCGAGCTGGTCGATGTCCTGGAGCGCGCCGCGCCCCTTGAGCACGCCGGCGGTGGCACCGCCCAGGAGAATGAGCGGCGACTGCGCGAGCTGCGCGTTCTTGATCGCGGTGATCGTGTTCGTCACGCCCGGACCGGCGGTGACTGCCGCAACTCCGGGAATGCCGGTCAGGCGCGAGACGGCGTCGGCGGCGAAAACTGCGTTCTTCTCGTCCCGCACGTCGATGACGCGGATGCCCTTGCGTTTGCAGCCGACGAGGATCGGAGAGATATGGCCGCCGCACAACGTGAACAGGAATCGCACGCCATGTGCAACGAGGACTTCCGCGATCCAATCGCCGCCGTTCATGAAGACGATTGTAGTGCGCGACGCTGTCGTGGCCGCTCTGCCATCCGGTTCGCCATCTGGAGCGGGACGAGAACGGGGGGTGCGCCAAACTCGACAACTCATGCAAGACGTGGAGCAACCGTAGAGCACGCCTGCGCCGTGCCGACTCCCGGGGGCGGGCGGCCATCAGCTTCCAGCACCCACGAAGGTTCGGCACGGCGCAGCCGGCCCTACGGCGATGGTTAAGGCCGCGGCATTCCGTTCGTCTGCCGCCCTCCCTTCAAACAGCCCTCCCGTGATCGGCCGCACGGCTCTGCGTGTGAATGTCTCGACCACCGTGCGGTTCACCGCAAGTCGGCCGAGAATCATTGGGAACCACGTTGAAGATCCGAGTTCATGTCGAGGTGATTCGAATGCGAGCAAAGCTGTTGCGATATCCGCCCACGGCGTTCATGTTCCTTCTCTCCCTGACCGTTGCGGCACCGGCTGCGGCGGCAACGGTCAAACTTCCTGTGCCGTCACTGACGGGCCGTTCATCGGTGGAGGCGTCGCTGCAGGCGCGGCGCTCCATCCGCTCGTTCGAGAGCGTTCCGATGTCGTTGGCCGATTTCGGGGAACTGCTCTGGGCGGCGCAGGGCGTGACGACTCCGGAGGGGAAGCGCACAGCTCCGTCCGCCGGAGCCACGTATCCGCTGGAGGTCTACGCGGTCGCTCTCGACGTGCGGGATCTCGAGCCGGGCGTCTACCACTACCGCCCCAAGACACACGAGATCGAGCGCATGGCTGCCGGGAACCGCCGCGCGCAGATAGTCGAGGCGGCGCGCGGACAGCAGTCGATCGCGCAGGCTCCCGTAGTCTTCGTCATCAGCGCTGCGATTGGCCGAACAGCGGCGAAGTACGGTGCGCGGGCCGAGCGATATGCATGGATCGAAGCGGGTGCGGCCGCCGAGAATCTTGCGCTCGAAGCCGTGGCCCTGAACCTCGGCACCTGCTTCGTCGGCGCCTTCGATGAAGCCGCCATCCGCGGCGTCGTCGGACTGCCCGCGACGGAATCGCCAATCATCGTGCTGCCGGCCGGCCGTCCCCGGCGTTAGGCGGAGGCCCGGGGTCGCCGGTGTGTGGAGAGCGGACATTCGTGTCCGGCCGCCGGGCTGGGGGGCATCGCCGATTCATCTGCCGTCGGCCACGCTGCTCGGCAGCCGCCGGACAAGAATGTCCGTCGGCAGCGGACAAGAATGTCCGCTCTCCACGAGGGTCGGCCTTTTGAGACCGCCTCTGCTACGTGTCCCTGCAAAGTTGTTAGTTCACATTCACGGCGGCGACATGGGCCGCGACTCGCGACGAGCAGACCCGCGCCTGCTCAACGCGACGCCAGGCGGCGCGGTTTCCGCCAGAACGCGGCGCGACGGGCGACGTCGCGCACCGTGACCAGGTGTGCGGAGAAGGCCCTTCCAGTCGCGGCGAGATCCGTCTCCGGATGTCGCTCCCCGAGGAGGATCTCGCGCGCCCGCAACGCGCCGAGGTCGGCGATCGGGGAGACCTTCGACCAACGCCGCTCCACGAAATTCAGAGGCATCCGGTGGCGCGGCCGGAAAACGACGACCCGATCGCGGTATTCCGGCGCGATCTCATGCTCGTAATCGTCGGGGTTGCGGTAGAGGCCTCCTTCGCTTTCGCCCTTCGACGCCATCAGCACGACGGCATCGCAGCCGCGCGCGAAGAGCTCTTCGTAGGGGATGCTGTTCGTCCAGCCGCCGTCGCCGTATCGCTCGCCCTCGACATCGAGCGGATGCGTGTAGAACGGCGGAAGGTAGTTGCTCGCCAGCAGCACCCGAAACGGATCGGCGGCCTCGCGCACGTCGAAGATGACCTGCTGCTTGTCGCGGAGGCGGCTCAGCGCGACGATCAGCGGCAGCGTCGTGGCAGACTTGATCCGCTCGTTTCCGACGTAGCGGTTGAACGCCCGCTCGTGAATCCGCGACCAGGCGAACGGGGAGTGCTCACGCAGAAGGTTTGTCACGTCGAGCGCCGGCATCCGCACGAAGAAACGCCAGTACGGCCGCAGGCGGTGGAGATTGCCGACGGCCACCGCGGCCGCATTCCACGCGCCGGCGGAAACGCCGAGGCACGCAGCGGGACGGATGCCGAGGGCGTCGAGGGTCTCGACTACGCCGACCTGGAAGATGGTTCGGGTCGCTCCTCCGGAGAAGAGATAGCCGATGGTTCGCGACGAGCGAAGCAGGGAGAGAGCGGGAGTTTGCGTCACGTGTAACGATTATCAGCCCTCGCGCCTTCACCCAGCAAAGCTCAACCGTTCCTTGCGCGCCAGGAGACCGGCTGAGAAGTCCGCCCGGCTCATCTCGAACGCGGAACCTTCCTTGGGCTTGACATCATTCAGGATATGCGGTTTTAATCTGTACATCCCCCGACAGACGTCTCCGCCCGGTGATGTGCTGTGCAATACGACGAAGAAGAGGACGATAGTCTCGTCATCGTGATTGCCCCGTCCGAGGTTTCGACACGCATTGCGCGATCGGAATGGGAGAGGAGCGTCATCGCATTCCGCTCGCTCGAGGACCTCGACCGCTGGCGTCGCGCGCAGGCCAGCACGGGGACGAATATCCGGGCCGATGTCATGACCGCGCTCAGCGAGATCGGGTTCGATTTCGAGCGCCTCTCCTCGAAACTGCGCGATACCTTCGAAGCCTTTGCGCGCCGGAAGAGCGTGCCGGCCGTCGTCGACGTGGAGAGACTCTGCGCGTCGCGGCGCTCGCTGTACCGCATGTGGAAACGCGAGCTTCGGGAGGCGCCCAGCCAGTTCTTGCGCCGCGTGAGGGTCGTCCACGCTGAACGCCTCATGAACGACGGCATTTCGGCAAAACAGGCGGCACTGCGGGCCGGCTTCGGGTCGGTCAACTGCCTTCGCCGGCTTCTGGCGCGGCGCCGTTCGGCACTTTCGCTGAACGCCAGGTGAGCGCTGCCGGAAGGGCGTCGCGGCTCCGCGATGTCCCTCCGTGGAGCGGCGTAAGTCGGCAATCAGAAGGAACTCGAGCGAGGCAACTGCGAACCGTCACCGGTTGTCCATTCTCGCACTACAGGTCCTCGTGATCATGGACACAGGTGTCGGGTTGTCGTTCCTTCGATCATGCGCGTGCAAGGAGGCTGACTGATGAAAAAAACCGTAGTCCTCGTAGTCCTTTCGATCCTCGTCCTCGCTCTCGCCGGCGTTGCGCGCGCTGAAGACGCCGCCGCCACCTACAAGGCCAAGTGCGCCATGTGCCACGGGGCCACCGGCGCTGGTGACACCACCATGGGGAAGAACTTCAAACTTCGCCCGCTGGGATCGGCCGACGTCCAGAAGCTCACCGACGCCGAGCTCACCACGCTGCTCAACAAGGGCAAAGGGAAGATGCCGGCCTATGAAGGCAAGATCGATATCGCCGGAATGGTGAAGCACATCCGCACCCTGAAATAGACCATCTCTGCCTCGGAAGAAGACGGCCGCACGGCAACCGCCGCTGCGGCTTTTTCTTTTGTGAGCGTTCGAGATCTGACGGTTCACACCGCCAGCAGCGGGCGGCGCGTCGAGGCCGAGACTTTGCGAACGAGCGATCCGATCTCGGCGAGTGGCAGGTGCTCGGCCAGATCGGCCTGCGTGAGCATCCCCACGAGCACGCCATCCTTCACCACCGGGAGGCGGCGTACTTTGTTCTCCGCCATCAGACTCACGGCTCGCTGAATCGAGTCGTTGTCGTTGACCGTGACTACCGGCGAGGTCATCGCGTCGGCGGCGCGAGTGGTTTTCAGATCCGGCCTGATGGCCATGGCGCGGCAGACGATGTCGCGGTCGGTGATCACTCCAACCAGTGCCGTGCCGTTGCAGACCGGAATCGCTCCACAGTCGTGCTCCAGCATCATGCGGGCGACCTCCGGCAGCATCGTTTCGGGTGTGCAGCAAGTCGGAGCCTTGCACATGATTTCCTTGATCAGCATTCGACCTCCTCGCGCGCGAGTGGTGGCGTATCCAAATATGTTCCCGGCGACCAACTCGTGGCAGGGTCGCTCACCGCACTCTGGTGCGCTGTTGCACACGAGCCGTGTGGGTCGGGAGGCACCGGACCGCGTGATCGAGGCGCTGGATAGGCGTCGTCACCGGCACGAGATTGCTAACGGAGGTCCCATCATGTCGACGCGCACCAAGAGTTTCCGTGACCGGCGGGAAGCCGCCCGCTGTCTCGCTGCCAAACTGACGAAGTACGCGGGCAGGATCGACGTTGTCGTGGTCGGGCTCCCCCGAGGAGGTGTGGTCACTGCCTTCGAGATCGCCGACGAGCTGCACCTGCCGCTCGACGTCATCGTGGTCAGGAAGCTCGGCGCTCCAGGCCAGGAGGAACTGGCCATGGGCGCCGTTGCGCGCGGCGTCACGATCGTCAATGAGCAGGTCGTCCGGACGATCGGAATATCGAAGGAGACGGTTGAAGCGAGCGCCGAACGGGAGCGGCGGGAGGTGGCGCGGCGGGAGATCGAGTTCCGCGGCGGCCGCGCTGCACTCGATCTCGCTGGCAAAACGGTTATCGTCGCCGACGACGGGCTGGCCACAGGGTCGTCGATGCGCGCCGCCGTCGTGGCTCTCCGCAGGCTCGGTCCGGCGAAAATCGTCCTCGCCGTTCCGGTCGCCCCCCTCGACGTCTACACGCATTTCAAGAACGAGGTCGACGAGGTCATCTGTCTCTCCATGCCGCAGCCCTTTGGCGCGGTGGCGTTCTGGTATGACCGGTTCGAACCGGTCGCCGATCGCGAGGTCATGCGATTGCTCGACAGGGCGGCGCAACGCGAAACGGTGGGCGCAGCCGTCTGAGGAGCGGCCGATGACCCCCGAGATTCTGTTGGTCTACGCCTCCAGGTACGGGCAGACACGGATGATCGCCACGAGGATCGCCGACGTCGTCGAGCAGGAGGGCGGCCGAGTTCATCCGTGGAACGTCGACGGAATCCCTGCCGCTGTCGATCTTCGCGCATTCGACGTCGTAGTCCTGGCGGGAGCCGTCATGTGGGGTCGTCATGCCCGGCGGTTGCGCCGGTTCATCAGCCGAAACCTCGCGCTGCTGTCGACCGTCCGCTCGATTCTCGTCTCCGTGAGCAATGCCGCCTGTTCAGCAGAGGGGCGGCCCTTCGCGGAGGAGTACGCACAGCGGCTGTTTCGTGAGACCGGCTGGCAGCCGGATTCATTCGTCCTGTTCGGCGGAGGCACGACATTCACGAAATACGGGTTCTTCACCCGATTGGTGATGACGCGCGTCGAGCGCGACCACGGGCGTGGCACCGATCGGACGCGCGACTACGACTACACCGACTGGGAGGCGGTCGACGCGTTCGCCCGCTCACTGGCTCACGACAAGGAGCGAGTGGCGAGTAGCGAGTAGGGGAGGCGAGAACACCGTGCGGTGTGTGGGGGGCAGCGTAAGAGACTTCCCGTACCCCTACTCGCCACTCGCTACTCGCTACCTTCAATCACCACTCTTCCTCTCCGCCGGCGACGTAGCGCGTGAACCACTCCTCGGCGAGTTGAGCCACCCTGTCCATCGCCCCCCGCTCCTCGAACAGATGCGTCGCTTCAGGGACGATCTCGAGCTGCCGGATGCTGTGCAGGTGATGCAGCGCCTGCCGGTTCAGCTCCAGCACCGCCGCATCGGCACCGCCGACGATCAGCAGGACCGGAGCGCGGACCAGGTCGAGGCAGTCGGCGAGGTCGGGCCGGCCGCCGCGCGAGACCACCGCATGAACGGCAGCGGGACGGCGGGCGGCCGCTTCGAGTGCCGCCGAGGACCCCGTGCTCGCCCCGAAGAGCCCGAGCGGGAGGCGTCCGAGGTCGGTCTCGCCGGCTATCCAGTCGATGATGGAGACCAGCCGCTTGGACAGGAGTGCCACGTCGAAGCGCATCTCGCGCGTCATCGAGTCGATCCGCGTCTCCTCAGCGGTGAGCAGATCCGTCAGAACGGTGGCGATCCCGGACTCGTTGAAACTTGCGGCGACGGAATGAAGCCGTGGCTCACGGCCGATGTTGCCGCTCTCGTTCGCGAACACAACAACGCCGTGCGCATGCGACGGAATCATGATTTCCGCCTCGAGCATGGCGGCCGGAACGGGTATTCGGACCGCGCGGCGTTTGATATCCAGCGTTGCAGTCGTCATCGGTGCACCCTCCCCCTGCACAACGTCGGACCGGCCGGCCGCGGTGGCTGTGAACTGCGGAAATCGCCGGTAGTGACCTGGCACACCGGAGGCGGTGCATACGAGTGCTGAGTACTGACGTCCGGGTCCCGAGGCGTGAGTCGCAAGGGCTGAGTCGTGAGGTCCGGGGGGCAGGGGCGCAGCGTAGCGTCCGACACGATTCGGAGGAGAACCCTCTGTCGCGTGCTGCGCACGCTCGTACGCGAGAGGACGCACGTCGACGGAGGCCTCCCGCAGGACTCTTTCGGCGGCTCCGCCGCCTTTTGCGTCGCAAATTTTGTTAAAGGGTGAGTCCGCCTGGCTCCTAAGAATTTGCAGACGAGACGCCGCCGTTCTGTCCCGTGTTGCTCACGCGTCGCGCAGCAGGCTCGGCACTCAGCACTTCGACAGGAGACGTCAATATGTTGACTTTACGCAACCTCGCCCTTGCGGCGCTCGCTGTTCTTCTGACCGTTGGAGCTGCACCGCAAGGAGAGCTGGCCACGGCCACCTTTGCCGGCGGATGCTTCTGGTGCATGCAGCCGCCGTTCGAGAAGCTTGCCGGCGTCGTATCCGTGAAGGCGGGTTACACCGGAGGATCGACGAAGAATCCGACGTATGAAGAAGTGTCAGCGGGAGGGACGGGGCATCGCGAGTCCGTCGAGATCGTCTACGACCCGTCGAAGATCAGCTACGCGCAACTGCTCGACGTCTTCTGGCACAACATCGACCCCGTCGACAACAGCGGGCAGTTCTGCGATCACGGTCCACAATACCGCTCGGCGATCTTCTACCACGGCGCGGACCAGAAGACGGTCGCGGAGCAATCGAAAGCCGCCGTGTCGCGCCAGCTCCGAAAGCCAATCGCAACCGACGTCCTTCCGGCCTCGCAGTTCTATCCGGCCGAGCAGTACCACCAGGACTACGATCGGAAGAACCCGGTCCGCTACAACTTCTACCGCTTCAACTGCGGCCGCGACCAGCGGCTGACCGAGGTGTGGGGGAAGGCGCCCGCCCACTGAAGTAGGGACGCGCAGCAGCGCGTCCGCAGCTCTCGTCGTTCCCTCCCCTCCGTGGTTGCGGACGCGGAAAGAGAGAACGATTGGGACTGATGGGACGAATGGGACCGATAGGACCTATGGGACCAATGGGTCACCAGGTAGTCGCGTCGGTCCCAGGGGTCCGATGGGTCCCATGTGTCTCATGTGTCCCATGGGTTCCCATTCCTCGTGACCGCCTCAGTTCCGCCCCGCCGGGATCCGGGCGGTGACCACACCGGCACGGGCCATCTGCGCGAGGATCTTGCGGTTGCGCGGCTCGCGCATGAAGTTCGAGACCGCCTCCGCCACCAGCGTTCCCACGTTCGGCAGCCGCGCCATCGAACCGGCCACGAGCCTCTTCACCCGCGCCAGCGACCGCGCGTGAACGGCGATCGACTCCGCGGCGGCGGGCTCGATTCCGGTCATCGCGACGAGCAGGCGATCGAGGGAGACATTCCGGGCTCGTTCCACGGCCGCGACCAGCGCCCGCGCCTCCGCGGCTCCCCATCCCGCCCGCACCAGCTCCCGTTCGCGGAGCTTGAAGATGTCCGCAGGGGTGTTCACCACCCCCGTCGCCACGAGTCGCGCGACGGTTGCGGCATCAAACTCCGGCATGTTGAACCCGTCGGCGGCAATGATCCGCGCGATCCGCTCGGAGAGCTGTTCCGGACAGCCGGCGCTGGGGCAGACGAGATCGTCGCCGCTCTGCCGCAGGTCGCAGTTGCAGCGTGGACAGACGTACGGCATCTGCACGGCCCGCTCGTCTCCGGTGCGGAGGGAAGGAAGGACCTCGGCGATCTCGGGACCGTCATTGTTCGTAGGAGCGAGGGCGACGGCATCACCGATGTGGACGTCGTGCTCGCGGAGAAAGGCGGCATTGGGAAATGCGGCGCGGATGATCGTCTCGCCGGCGAGTGCCACCGGGTCGACAATTCCGACCGGGCGTGCGATGCCTTTCATCGTCACGCCGATTTCTACGGCGCGCAGCCTCGTAATCGCTCGATCCATTGGAGCCAAAATCGCCGGTGACGGACTGTCGCGCTATGACGTGACTCACATCACGCCGTGTGCTGTGGGCGCGCCGGTATCCGCTTTTTCCCGAACCACCCGCATCAGATCCGCCGCCGTGACGATCCCGACCACCCGGCCGGCATCGACGACTGGGAGACATCCGGCGTTGCGCCCGATGATCAGCCTGGCTGCATCACGGATCGTCGTGGTGGGGGCGGCAGTCTTGATGTCGCGGATCATGATTTTGGCAACGGGGAGGTCACGACTCTTGCCGCTGGCCTCCCGAATCCCGACGACTCCCGCTACGCGTCCCTCCTCGATCACGACCAGATGAAGGACGTGACTGGTCAGGAAAAGATCGAGTGCATCAGCAACCGTCGCCGCCGGCGCCACGCTGATGACCCTGCGACTCATGATCTCGTCGACTCGCATTGGCTTTCCTCTCGAACTCTCTGCACGGCGCAGGTTGGGGTCACGCGGGTCCTGGCTTCTGTGACACAGCCTTTCCGGGCGGCTCCGAGGCGCACACATCACTGGTGATGACGCCCCCGAAAAAAGTGCGGCTTGGATCCGGTAAGTATATGAAAACAAGTAACGTACAAGCGAAAGTGCGAGTAGGAAGGTACGTCGACGGCTCAGCTTTGCGGAAGTCGGTTTGTGCCGAGGGGGAGCACCTCACTCGTCGCACTTCCCACCCCGGCGGGTAGGCAAAGAAACAGCCCGTTGACACGTGGCACTGAAATCCGCCGCGGAGGATCCTGTGCGCGGGGCAATCGACTCACTTTTCAGGAGGGCGCAAACACTCATGGCAACTCCATACAACCTCGCCGTCAATCACGACTGCAACAAGTGCACGAATCGAGCGGCACGGCCGTTCTGCAATCTCGAAGCGAAGCCGGTGGCTGCGCTCGATGCGATGAAGTTCACGTCCATCCACGCGAAGGGCGCGCTCCTGTTCGTCGAAGGTGAAGAGCCGCGTTCCGTTTACGTGCTCTGCAGCGGGCGAGCGAAACTGACGATGTCATCGAGCGACGGCCGCACGCTCATCATCCGCATCGCCGAGCCGGGAGAGATCCTCGGTGCCACGGCTGCGGTGATCGGCCAACCGTACGAAATGTCGGCCGAGACGATCGAGCCTTGCCAGGTCAACGTCATCAAAAGGGAGCACTTCCTCGAGTTCCTCCGCCAGTTCCCGGAAGCCTCGATGCGCCTGGCGCATCAGCTGAGCGAAAACTGCGCGGCAGCGCATCGGGACATTCGCGCCCTCGGCTTGTCGCAGACCGCGACCGAAAAGATGGCTCGCCTGCTCCTCGACTGGTGCGACAACGGAGGAGTGCAGGTGCAGAACGGGGTCCGTCTCAAAGTGCTGCTCACGCATGAGGAGATCGCGCAGATGATCGGCGCGACGCGCGAGACGGTGACGCGCGTGTTCAGCGAATTCAAATCGCGGAAGCTCATCGAGGTAAAAGGATCGACAGTGTTGATCAGCAACCCGCCGGGACTTCAGCAGATGGTCACGGTCTGATTCGCCTCGAACGACCTGCGTGAAAGGGCCGGCATGCGCCGGCCCTTTCCATTTCTGGTGATACAGCTCGTTTGTGACGGTCGACACTACGACGAGTGACTCGGTTCCCTGCGGCCACTCCGAACCACAGCTACAACAGCGACATGGCGAAACCCGGTCCCGCCCCCAAGCCCTCGAAGAGTCCCCCCGATCTCCTCATTTACATAATTGGCGCAGTCATTGTGATCGTGTTACTCGCCTTCTCACTCAGCCGCGTGGTGCGAAAGCCTGCGACGCCGAGCACCACATCGAATTCCGCCCTGACTGCTGCTCCGACCCCTTCAGCACCAGTCGCCGGCCAGAGCGGAGACATTCCTTCGGTCACCCTCCCGCCCGTGGCCTCACCGCGTTCCGGCGAGATGACCCCTCCGGGCGCTTTGGTTCAGCCACCGCTCCAACCGGCTGTGCCGACGCAGGCAGCCCTCGCGGCCGTGCCGCGCGTGAGCTCGGGTGACCTGCTGAAAATGGTCGAAGCCAGGCAGGTGACGATCATCGATGTGCGCGATGCCGACTCGTACAGGGCACGTCACATCCCTGGGGCGCTGCACATCCCTCTGCAGTACATTGCCGGTGAAGTTCCGTATCTGCCGAAAGACAAGCCGATCGTCACGTACTGCACGTGACCGGCCGAAGAATCGAGCGCCGGTGCGGCGCTCCAACTCGAAGAAGCTGGAATCAAAAACGTCTCGGCGCTCCAGGGCGGCCTCGACGACTGGGCGCGAAGCGGCTACCCGGTCGAAAACGGAGTACCGACACGGTAGGTCGAGCTCAGCCGGCGATTTGTGAGCGGGCGATGTTCCGCTCGCCTTTCGTCGTCCGCTCGTGGATGAAGAGAGGGAGAGCGATGCTGGTAGTCAGAACGGAAGTCAGCCCGTCGGATCGCAAGGGGGCGACCGATCGCAATTGCCAGCGGATCACGGCGATCGACGCGGAGGAGACGCTCGGATATTTCGGCCGCGGCCGCGAAGAGCACAGCGGCGAGAACGAGCCCGTCGCGCCGTCAGATCTCGTTTCCGAGCTCGCCGACAATGCACCCGACCAGGTCCTCGAAGAAGAGCTCGTGGAGACGAAAGCATGACAGCGACGATTCAAGCTCCGCCGCAGAAGTTCACCTCGTTCGCCCGCCGCATCAACGCGCTGGGCACCGAGAACGCCTTCAAGATCGGGCCGTACATCCGGGAGATCGAGACTCGCGGCGAGCGAGTGATCAAGTGCAACATCGGCGAGCCGGATTTTCCGCTGCCGAAGCACATCGCCGAGGAAGTGAAGCGTCAGATCGACCTGGACCAGACGCACTATGTCGATCCGCAGGGCATCGAGCCGTTGCGGAAAACGATCGCCAAGAGCATCGGTGAATCGCGGGGCCTGCAGATCACGCCCGATCGCGTGGTCGTCTTTCCGGGAGCGAAACCGCCCATCGGTTTCACCCAGCAGGCGTACTGCAACCCCGGCGACGAGGTGATCTACCCGAGCCCCGGATTTCCGATCTACGAGTCGTTCATCCGCTTCATGGATTCGGTTCCGGTTCCGCTGCATCTGCTCGAGGAGAACGGCTTTGCCTGCAGCGGAGACGAACTGGCGCCGCTGATCTCGAACAACACCCGGCTCGTCTACCTCAACTTTCCCTCGAATCCGACCGGCGGCGTCGCCACGGAAGATCAGCTCGAAGGGCTGGCCGACGTGATCCGGCACAAGCTTCCGGCAAACGCCCGCGTCTACTCTGACGAGGTCTACGAAGACATCCTCTTCGACGGCGCGAAGCACCGCTCCGTCGCTTCGCTTCCGGGCATGGAAGAGCGGACGATCATCGTCTCGGGTGTATCGAAGTCTTATTCGTGGACGGGCGGGCGCGTCGGCTGGGCGGTGTTCCCGACCGCGGATGAAGCCGCTGTTTTCAAGAATCTGAACATCAACTACTTCTCCTGTATCCCGGCGTACAACCAGTACGGAGCGAAGCTGGCCATCGAATCACCGGAGAGTGCGAAGGCGATCAAGAAGATGGTCGACGCGTTCTCGGAGCGCCGCGGTCTGGTGGTGAGAGCGTTGAATGCCATTCCGGGCGTGACCTGCCGGATGCCCAAGGGGGCCTTCTACGTTTTCCCGAACATCGGCGGCGCCTGCGCGAACATCGGCGCCATCGACGCGCATGCGGCGCTGCCGGCTGCCGTCCGCGTGAAGAGCTCCCCCTCGACGCTGTTCCAGCTGTTCCTGCTCTTCCGCCACGGCGTGGCCACGCTCGACCGCAAGTCGTTCGGTGTCATCGGCGCGGAGGGAAAGCACTACCTGCGCATTTCCATCGCCACCGGAATCGACGATCTCGAGGAAGCGATGATGCGGGTGGCCGCGGCCGCGACCGACCGGGACGGCTTCCGCAAGTTCGTGGAGACCGCCGAGCACCTCTACTGATCTACGCAACGGGACCACGGCGTCAGTCGCGACCGGCTGACGCTGCCGGTCCGCCCTGGGAGACTGCATGCAACCTTTCGGACCGCGCCGCGCACTCTGGATCGACCTGACGAACGACACCACCGCGCCTCTGACTGCTGAGGAGCTCAACGCGTTCGAGAAAGTGGATGCGGTTTACCGCACGCTCTGCGCGATGCTCTACAACTACGTCCCGATGTCGGGACACCCCGGCGGGTCGATCTCGTCGGGCCGCTTCGTCTCCTCTCTTCTGTTCGAGACGATGGACTACGACATCGCTGATCCGGAGCGGGAAGACGCGGACGTCATCTCCTACGCGGCCGGCCACAAGGCTCTCGGTCTCTATTCGATGTGGGCGCTGCGCAACGAGCTGGTGCGCATCGCCAATCCGGCCATGTTGCCCGACCCCGAGAACCAGCTGCGGTTCGAGGATCTCCTCGGCTTCCGGCGCAATCCGACCAACTCGACGCCGCTGTTCGGCGAGTTCGGCTCGAAGGCGCTCGACGGCCATCCCACGCCGGCCACACCGTTCGTGCGCCTTTCCACCGGCGCGTCGGGAGTGGGGATGGCTTCGTCGCTGGGCCACGCGCTGGCGCTGGCAGACTGGTTCGGCGATGACGCGCCGCGGCTGCACATCGTCGAAGGCGAAGGCGGTCTGACGCCGGGGCGCGTGGCCGAGGCGCTGGCATTTGCAGGAAGCGCCTCCCTGAAGAACGCCATCGTCCATCTGGACTGGAACCAGTCGTCGATCGACTCCGATCGCGTCACTCGCGAAGGAGCGAATCCCGGCGATTACGTGCAGTGGGATCCGGTCGAGCTGTTCTATCTGCACGACTGGAACGTCATCTATGTTCCCGACGGCTTCGATTTCCAGCGCGTCATCACGGCGCAGAAGCGTGCGGTGGCGATCGACAACGGCCAGCCGACGGCCATCGTCTATCGCACGACCAAGGGTTGGAAGTACGGAATCGAGGGACGCGCCTCCCACGGAGCCGGCCACAAGCTCTGCTCGAAAGGCTTCTACGACGCCATTCCGTTCGGCGAGGAACTGGTTCGCGATCTGCCGCGATGCGGGGAGAAGACGCTCTGCAACGGCGGCGAGAACGCGGCCATCGTCGAGCGCTGCTTCTGGGATGCTCTGTCGGCGCTGCGCCGCTTCCTGGAGCGCGATCCCGACCTCGCCCGCGCGTTCGCCAACCGCATCGCCCGCTCGAAACAACGGCTGGACGCGGCCGAGCGCCTGCCGCGGCCGAATGCTCCCTCCATCGACGACCTCTATTCGCTGGCCGGCATCGCCACGCTTCCGCGCGAGCTGGAGCTGACCCCCGGAACGGAAACGACCTTGCGCGGTCAGCTCGGCAAGGCCCTGGGCTTTCTCAACAAATTCAGCGGCGGCAGCATCTTCGTCGCCGCTGCCGATCTCCTCGGTTCGACGAGCATCAACGAAGGGGCCAAGGAGTTCGCGCCCGGCTTTTACTCGTACGGGAAAAACCGTGACTCGCGCACGCTCGCTGTCGGAGGCATTTGCGAAGACGCCATGAGCGGCATCCTCTCGGGCCTCTCGGCCTTCGGCAAGCACATCGGCGCCGGCGCCTCGTACGGCGCCTTCATCGCCCCCCTCGGTCACATCGCTTCACGCCTGCACGCCATCGGCGCCCAGGCTCGCTTCGAGCGCACCGGCGCTCCCGGCCGGCCGATGATCCTGATCTGCGGTCACGCTGGATTGAAGACCGGCGAGGACGGGCCGACGCATGCCGACCCGCAACCCCTGCAGCTCCTGCAGGAGAATTTCCCGCCGGGTGCGATGATCACGCTCACTCCGTGGGAGCCGACCGAGATCTGGCCCGCGCTCGCCGCAGCGCTCTCTCGCCGCCCGTCCGTCATCGCGCCGTTTGTCACGCGGCCGAACGAGATTGTTCTCGACCGTGAAGCGCTCGGCCTTGCGCCGGCCGGCGACGCGGCCGACGGCGTTTATCTCCTGCGCAAAGCGCGTGGTGAGCGCGACGGCGTAGTCGTGCTCCAGGAATCGGCTGTCACGTATGCCTTCGTCACCGAAGCGCTGCCGCTGCTGGAGAAGGCGGGAATCGAGGTCGACGTCTACTACGTCTCCAGCGCGGAGCTGTTCGACCTTCTTCCGCTCGCCGATCGCGAGCGGATCTTCCCGCAGGAGGCTGCGCACCAGGCGATCGGCATAACCGGGTTCACGCTTCCGACGATGTATCGCTGGATCCAGTCCGACCTCGGCCGGGCCATGACGATGCACCCGTACATGCACGGACAATATCCGGGAAGCGGCCAGGGTTGGGCGGTGGTCGCCGAGGCGGGTCTCGACGGCGAGAGTCAGTACCACCGCATCGTCGACTACCTCGGTCTGCGCGTGGCGAGCACCGCGTAATTCGCTCTCGACGCGCT
>JADGOA010000296.1 GCA_017883215.1 Thermoanaerobaculia bacterium
GAGACTCGGCGCCCGGGAGCGCATCAGCAGCGGGTCGACGAAGACGACTCTAGTCGACTACGAGCGCCGACCACGGGAGCTTTCGAACGAGGAGGACTTTCTCGTCGATCTCCACCTGGGTCGCTTTCTCGGGGAGCACGCGGCGGAGGTACTCGACTTCCGTCGAGACGAGGCGATTGTGCTTGGGGAGGAGGCGAGTGGCGGCGCTCTGGAGGTTGCGTTCGGAAACCGTAATGAGCTTTTTGGTCTTCTGGATCGGAGTCATTGTCTCGCTCATGCTGACCCCAACGAGGATGTAAATCGAATCCTTCCAGAGGCTGGGGCCCTCATCGTCGACGCGTGCTCCTTGTCACTTTGACCTGTATTCCCGACCGGAACGCCAACGACTCCTGTATCAGCTCGGGCTGCCTGGAGACGCAGCGGCAGAGAGCGCATTGTGCGCCGTCCAGGTGTGCTGCGCGTGAATGACCGCAGAGCCCGCAACTCTTCGCCGTTGCCATCGCGATTGTTATTTGCTCAAGAAACGTGCCCAGATGTCGCGAGGGCGGCCCGCCGCGGCGGCGCGTTCACTCTGTTAGGATTTCTTCATGCAGAAAGTCGAGGAGTTCTTCGCTTGCACATGAAAACTGTTCGCTCCCGCACCGCTCGGCGTTTCCGGTTCGCTCTGGCAGTCTCGTTTGCTCTCGCCGTCGTCGCCAGGCCATCGGCCGCTGCGATCAGCGGCGTGGTGGTCGACGAGAACGGCGCCCCTCTGGCGCATGCAACGGTGCGCGCCTTCGCGCAGGAAACGCCGCGCGAGCGCGCTGATCGCGCTCTGGCCGGAAAGATCGATCGCGACCCTCTCGCCTCGGCGACGACCGGTGACGATGGCACGTTCCGCATGGACGCGCCGCGGCCGGTGGTCGAATTGATGGCATCCGCTGCGGACCGCGCGGTGTTCTTCTCTGACGCTGCGGATGGTGACGATCTCGGCTCGATTCTCCTGGAGAAATCGAAACTGCTTGCGGGGCGCATCACGGCGGAAGGAAAACCGGTGAGCGGCGCGATCGTCATGGACGGTCGTCTGCTGACGCGAGCCGGCAGCGATGGAACGTTCTCGCTCCCGGTGGCGTCCGGCGCAGCAGCACGGCTGATGGTTCTTCATCCCGACTACGCGCCGCTCGAAACGGTGGCGCCTGCGTTTGAGCGCACGCTCGAGTTGAAGATGACCCGTGGCGTCGCGGTGCGCGGTCGTGTGTTGGCGGCCGACGGCCGCACGCCCGTCGCGCACGCCATCGTCACGATCGGCTTCTCCTCGAACGCCGAGTCGGGAGAGGACGGCAGCTTCGTCGTGGCCCGTGCGCCGGTGACGTGGCGGAGCTTGCGCGCCACGGCGCCGGGCGGCGCCGCGTTCGCGACCAGAAGTGGGACAGCCGCCTTCAACATCCGCCTCCAGCCCGCCTCCACGTTCAGCGGCAGCGTGCACGATGCGAAAACGCATGCGGCGATTCCGGGCATGCGCATCACGCTCTGGTCGCAGAGCGATGCCAATGAAGCGATCACCGACGCAAAAGGGGCGTTCTCGTTTTCCGGGGTGTCGAGCGGGGTCCACAACGTCTTTGCTGTGCATCCGGCCTATCAGATCGAAGGCGGCGGCGTGGTCGTCGTCTCTCCGGGAGACCGGCAGGTCCAGACGTACGCTGCCATTCCGCTGGCGATCCTCCGCGGCAGCGTCATCGACGAGGGTCGGAAAGTCGTGCCTGCCGCAGTCGTGACTGCGTCTCCCGATCAGGGACGACGGGTGGTGACGAACGCGAAGGGGGAGTTCTCGATCCGCGTTCGCGGGACGGGCGGAGCAGGGCTGACGGTTCGCAAGGATGGTTACCTCCCGACGGTCGTCGCTGCGGATCAAGTTGCTTTGCGGGCGACAGTCATCACGCTCCGCCGCGGCTTCCCACTCGTAGTGACGGTCGTGGACGAAGAGAAGAAGCCCGTCTCAAAAGCCTCCGTCGCGTTTTCATTGAGCGACAACCCGGCCGATACGCCGTCCCGGCCGATGTTCCGCTGTGGGGAAGGGCCGTGCACGAGCGGTGACGACGGCAGCGTCGAGGTCCGGCTCGTCCCCGGCACGTACTCCATCAACGTCGGCGGAGAGTCGGTGGTCCCGAAAACGTTTGCGGCCCGGAAGCTGACCGAGAAATCAGCGCCGCTGACGCTCGACGTTCAGCGCGGTGTCGTGGTCTCGGGGCGAGTGGTCTACAGCGACGGCTCGCCGGCGAGTGAGGGCGTGTCGTTGAAGGCTGCGCCCGCCGTGACCTTGTTCCAGCAGACAGACGCATCGGGCTCGTTCACGTTCTCGAACGCGCCGCGCGGTCCGGTGACGTTGAAGGTCCAGGCAGGGTTCGGCGGCAGCCCCGGCTCGGGCCCGGTCGGTGGCGTCGTTGGTGGTGTCGTCGGCGGCGTGGTCTTCGGCGGTGACGCGGCCCAGACGGCCGCAGCAGGGAAGGACTTGAACGCGCCCGCCACGGACGTCGTTCTCACGATGCCGCCGGACGGACGCATCAGCGGGACGGTTGTGGACTCGACCACTCGTCAGCCGATCGCGGAGTTCCAGATTCTGCCTCTGCGCGGGCAAGGCCCGAACCGGCCGGCGACGTTCAACAGCAACGACGGAACGTTCACGATCGAGCACGTTCCTGCCGGGAAGATCGACGTGCAGGCGACGGCTGCGGGGTACGTCCGCGGCACTGTCAGCGACGTCGAGGTGGCCGACGGTAAGACGACGACGAACGTTGAAGTCAGGCTGGATCCAGCGGCGCGCGTGACGGGCCGAGTGAGCGGCCGCGACGGGGCGCCCATCGCCGGGGTATACGTGATGGTCGTGGAGTCGGGCCCGCGGCAGGGGGCGATCGCGGACAGCGCCGCGACCGATTCGAACGGCGAGTTCAAGCTGACCAGCGTTCCTCCTGGCGATCGGCGGCTGGCGTTCACCAAGCAAGGTTTCGTGCGCCAGGAGAAGGCAGTCGAGTCTGCGGCATCGAAAGAGAGTCATGTGGACGTCGTCCTCGACCGCGGCCTCGAGTTGCGCGGCCGCGTGGTCGACGAATCGGGTCAGCCGGTTCCCAGTGCCAGCATCTCCGCGCAGGCGCCGGGCGACGGCAGTGGCGGCCGCAGCGACGCCGATGGCTCGTTCGTGGTCAGCGGTCTGCGCGACCTGCACTACGCCCTCGTGGCGCGGAAGAGCGGGTTTGCCGATGGGCGTATCGACGATGTCGTGCCCGGGGGCACGGCCGGCCCGCTGACGATCACGTTGAGGCGTGGAGCGACGGTCACCGGCCACGTGTCGAATGTTCCGGCCGGGGCGACGTGGGTGGGGGTCAACATCATCGGAGATCGCACCTCCACCAATGGGCGCGTCGATTCCTCCGGTTCGTTCTCCGTTACCGGTGTCCCCGATGGGAACTTCACCGCCGAAGCGTCGGCGGCAGTGCCCGGCTCCAGCTCGCGGCGGAGCGGACGCGTGCAGGTGAGCGTCGTCAACGCGACGGCGGCGCCTGTCGAGCTCACGTTCACCGACGGCTTCACCGTTCAGGGCCGCGTCACTGTCGGGGGGAAACCGGCTGGCGGCGCGAATGTGATGTTCATGTCGATGTCGCCTGCTGTGGCGAGCGCAAGCGCGCCCGGCGCGGCGGACGGAACTTACTCGGTGGCCGGTCTGGCGGCCGGCGATTACCGGATCAGTGCGAACTTCGGTGGCAACATCGTCTACTCCGAGAAGTACACGGTGACCTCGAGCAGCGTCTACGACATCGACGTGCATACCGGCTCCCTGCGCGGCCGTATCACCGACAGCGACACCGGCGTGCCGCTCGCGAATGCGATGGTGGGGCTGATGAATCTCGACCGCAACCCTGTCTACGTCCGGCCGCGATCGAGCGATCTGGACGGCGCGTACAGCTTCGATCAGATGGTGGAAGGCAACTGGCGCCTCTCCGTTCAGAAGGATGGATATCGAATGGAAACGCGCAGCGTCACGGTGGCGGGAGCGGCGACTGCGGACGTGCAGTTGTCGGCCGGGACAAAGACCACGCTGCACCTCGTCGATACTTCGGACGGCCGTCCTGTCATCGGATTCGTGACCGTCACCGATTCGTCGAAAAAGCCCGCCGGTATGGCGCAGGCGCACAGCGACGGGTCGGTCGATCTCTGGCTCTCGCCGGGCACGTACACGGCCTTCGCCAACGCACAGCAGTACTTCTCCGATCCGGCCACGTTCACGGCGCCCGGCGCCGATGTGAGGATTCCGATGCGGCGCTCCGGGCGAGTCGTTGTGCGCTGGACGAGGGCCGGTGTGGCCAGCGTTCAGCTCTCGTCAGCGACGCCGCGAATGACGATGCGGACACCCTCGGGCAGCTTCGAGAGCGTGCGCCCCGGGCAGTGGGTCGCGCAGCTCCTCGGCGCCGACAACAAACCGATCGCCGAGCAGCCGGTGAGCGTCGCAGAAGGGCAGACGGCGATGGTGGTGTTCCCGTAGACGGAGCAGGCCTCTGTACTACTAACGTCGAAAATCTTCGCGGCGCACGAGGATTTCTCAGAATAGCCGACTGACCGAGGCGATGTCGTGGCTCGGTCCCCTCGCCCCGC
>JADGOA010000036.1 GCA_017883215.1 Thermoanaerobaculia bacterium
CTGTCATCCCGAGCTGCCGAAGCCGCGGAGCGGCGAAGGACAGCGAGGGATCCCCCGCACTCCCGGGGTGGCGGGGGATTCCTCGCCGCGCTTCACCCCGCCGGGGTTCCGCCGGCTCGGAATGACAGTGTCACTTCCGCTCCAGCGGCGCCCACGCCGTTCGCCCGCTCGGAATGACACAGGACGCGCGCCGAGTCATTGGGATGACACGCGCGGAGTGGTGGGCGTCCCCTTACATCTCGTCGAGCAGCGCATCCTTCTCGCGCCAGATCCCCTCGATCCACTGCTTGAACCTCTCCCGCTCGGGTCCCGGGCGGGTGATGGCCTCATCGTAGAACTCCGGGGGCGGCTCGAGCCGGCGGCAACGAACGACGATTCGCGGAACGCGATTCGTGACGAAGGCCCACAACGTGACGTCGTGGTCCGGGTAGGCGAGTGTCACGTCGAACATTCCATCGAGATGATCGCCAAGGGAAGCGAGGGCGAAGCCGATCCCGCCGATGCGGGGGCGGAGGAGGTGGCGGTAGGGGGAGGACTGGTTCTCGTGCTTCTCCCGCGTGAAGCGCGTCCCTTCGGCGAAGTTCATCACCGTGACGGGAAGGTGGCGATAACGGCCGCAGGCCCGGCGCGTCGTGGCGAGATCTTCACCCCGTTTCTCGGGATGTTTCTCGAGATACTCGGACGTGTAGCGCTTCATGAACGGGAAGTCGAGCGCATCGCACGCCTGGCCGACGATGGGCCACCATTTCAGCACCTGCTTCATGAAGAACCGGACGAACGCCGAACGGTCGTGGAAGACGCGGAAGATTGCGAAGATGTCCACCCACGAGATGTGGTTGCTGATGACCAGATACCGCCCGTCGAGGCGCAGTCCCTCGTTGCCGGTCACGTCCCATTCGGTCGTCAGCATCCGGTCGAAGACGCGGTCATTCCTCTCAACCCAGGCGTCGGCGAGGCTGGCGAGGAAGAGCATGACCCGTGTCCGCATGCGTCCGGATGTGGCGAATTTCAGCGGCGAAAAAACGACAATGAGCAAGCCCGACCATGCGGTACTCAGCAGGACGAGAGCAATCGTTGTGAGCCCGCGAACCATCGGGGCCTCAAAATACACTACGCGTGGCACGTACGGGCGACGCAGTCGAAGTGATCGGTGATCGGTGGTCAGTGACCAGCTGGAGACGCGTCGCGAGCATGGCAGCAACTGATCACTGATCACTAATCACTGATCACTATTCGCATCCCACCGACGGCTGCGGCTGCGGCAAAAAACGCAAACACGGCCGCCCGCCAGTCCAGCTCACCGACGCCGCCGAAGTCGAGGGCTGTGGCGACCAGGCCGGCCAGGGCGGCTGCCGCGGCGGCTGCGGTCACTTCCGCGAGCGGCGCACGCCGGCGGATCGGAACGATCCTCGCGACGGCAAAAGCAACGAGACCGCAGGCCACCCAAAGCACCACTCCCATCGCCCCATTATCGTGGCTCAGCAGTTAGCATGAAAATCGCATTGGGGAGGGACGCAGGAGATCGATCATGCTCGAACAGGTACATTCCGATCCGGGGATCAACAAGATTCTGGCGATCGAAGACGACCCGGAGGTACTTGCGCTGTACAAGTCGTACCTTCAGAGGCGCGGATACCGCGTGTTATCGGCTTCCGGCGCGCTCGAAGGGATGAATCTGCTGCAGAGCAACCCAGACACCCGCCTCATCCTCCTCGATCTGAACCTGCCGGGGATGAGCGGCGAAGAATGGATCGCCTGGTATCTGGCTCAGGGGAAGCAGACGCCCGTCGTGGTCGCCTCGGGAAAGGGCGACATCCTGACGATCACCAAGGGAAACAACATGACGGCGGCGCTGACCAAACCGTTTCACATGGAAGAGCTTCAGGAACTGATCGAGGTTCTCCTTGCCGACGACTGGCACGATCAGGTGAGCGTCGACGAGAAGCTGCATTGACGGAGTCCTGAGTCCTGAGTGAGGGCGCGCAGTCGGGAACCGAGATAGTAGCCTTCTCAGGACTCAGGACTCGGTCTCCGTCTCCCCATCGTTTCCGATCGCCTCGACCGGGCAGTTATCCATCGCGTCTTTGCAGAGCGCTTCTTCTTCCGGCGTTTCCGCTTGCTTGAAAACGTACGAGAAACCTTCCTCGTCATTGCGCTGGAAATTCGCAGGAGCGGTCTCGCGGCACAGATCACAATCGATGCACTGCGTGTCGACGTAGAAACGGCCGGCGGGCTGTCCGGGAACCTTGTCGTTGGGGTCTGCCATCAGTTGGTGAGCTTCGAGGACCCGCGGCGGGGAGGGCGCGAGAGCGCGCATTCTACGGGTTCGAATTACACTCGGCAAATACGAACAAGGAGGCAGTATGAAGACATTTCTCTCGGCTTTTCTCATGGTTGCGGCGACCGCCACATACGCGCAATCGCCGGCGCCCTCACCGCTGTTCGCGCCACCGGCCGAAACGGTGAGCGTGACGGGGTTGGGCCGCACCACGCTAACACCCGATCGCTACACCTTCAGCGTCGGGGTCCAGACCATTGCCCCGACCGTCGATGCGGCCGTGACCGAGAACAACCAGCGCGTCGCGAGCGTGCTCGCCGCACTGAAGAGAGCCGGCGCGGACGAAAAGGAGATCCGCACTTCGAATTTCTCCATCTACCCGCAGCAGGTCTACGAGCAGGGGCAATCGCCGCGCATTACCGGCTATCAGGTGAGCAACAACATCACGGTCACGCGCGACAAGGTCACGGACGCCGGCAAACTCCTGCAAGTCGCGGTGACCGCCGGCGTGAACGTCTCATCGGGCCTGCAGTTTCTGGTCTCCGATCCGACTCGCGGCCGCGATCAAGGTCTCAAGGCAGCGGTCGACGACGCCCGCAGCAAGGCATCCCTCCTGGCGCAGGCTGCCGGCCGCACCCTGGGGCGCGCCCTCACGATCGCTGAAGGTTCCGCCCCGGTGCCGCCGCCCCGACCATACGGCCTGCAGATGACGATGGCGAAAGCCGATACGGCTGAAGTACCGGTTGAGGCCGGCACTCAGGAGATGACCTACACAGTTTCGATTGTGTATGAGCTGCGCTGAGTCATTCCCTTCACGCCTGTCCCTTTTTGTTTGGAGTGCGGGCGTCCTCGCCCGCCGCGATCGGGCGTCCCGCGCCCGATCGCTCTTCAGCGAGGAAGCGAGTTTGGCTCGGAGGCAGGACGCAGGTAGGCCGCCGGGCGAGGACGCCCGGCGGCTGCGGACGAGGACGTCCGCACTCCACTGGCTGCTATCATCACTTCAGTGCTCGAAGATCTGACGATCAGGCCCGCCACGGAGGCGGACGTGGAAGAAATCAAGCTTCTCCTCGTCGAGTCGGGGCTTCCGACGGCTGGCGTGGACGAGCACTGGAAGACCTTCGTCGTCGCGCTCGATGGCGCGCAGATGGTCGGTTGTGGGGGAGTCGAGGCGTATCCGACAGCCGCCCTGGTGCGCTCGGTCGCAGTCGCCGACATCTACCAGGGCGGAGGCGTGGGGCGGCGGATCGTGCGGGAATTGCTCGACCGGATGGCTTCGCGCGGAGTCCGTGAGTTCTACCTCCTGACTGAAACCGCCGAGGCCTTTTTCCGGAATCGCGGCTTCAAGAAGATCGATCGTGACCAGGTCAATCCCCAGCTGCTGGCCTCGCGCGAGTTTCAGGATGCCTGTCCGAAGAGCGCCACGTGCATGCGGCTGGTGATGCTGACGTGAACCTGGTCACGAGGTCGCGAGGTTGCGGGGTCACGAGGCGGGCGGTTGCAAGAATCTCGCACCGCGGAGCGGTGCCAGAGGGTAGCCGGCGGTCGCCGCCAGGCGACCGCCGGCGTGCAGACTTCGATCCGCGTGCACCCCGGAGGGGTGCCAGAACAGCGGGAGACGGCGGTTTCTGGCACCCCTCCGGGGTGCATGAACTCCGGAGCGATTTGCATCCGGCGGTGTCGCTGCGCTCCACCGCCGGCTACCGTCTAGCACGCCTCCGGCGTGCACCGCGTCGAAGAAATCTTCGCCTGCCGCACACAAGCCAAATGTTGCTAGTAGTACAGAGGACACGGAGAACTTAGCGGAGCAGAGAGATCTTCGGTCGTTCCTCTGTGCCCTCTGTGCCTCTGTGGTGAACAGCATGACGCGAGTCGAAGTGCGTCGTGCCGGCCCCGCTTACTTGGTCAATGTCTTGACCACGTCCGACAGCAGCTCCGGCTGGGCCAGGTCCAGCACCAGGATTCCTTCGGGCGATTCGACGATGGCGACGTTCTTCACGCCGATCGCGACCACCCGCCGCCCCGATTCGCTCTGCGCGAAGACGCCGGCAGCATCCCGCGTGTGCAGCTCGGCGTTGCCGCGTCCGGCCAGCTTCGCCACCGCCGCCCAGGTTCCGACATCCGACCATCCGAAATCGCCCGGCACCGTCACCACGTGATGCGCCTTTTCCATCAGCGCGTAATCGATCGAGATCGACGGTGCGTCGGAATATCGCTCCCGTGTGACGCGCGCGACCTCCGGTGCCGCGCGCTCGAGCTCCGAACGGAACACGCTCGCACGCCAGACGAAGATCCCGCCGTTCCAGGCGTAGTTTCCGGCGCTCAAAAACTCCGCGGCCCTCTCGCGGGTGGGCTTCTCCTTGAACTGCCGGAGCGCGACCACCCCCGGCGCGACTTCCTCTCCGAGCTCGAGGTAACCATAGCCCGTGTTCGGCTCCGTCGGCGTCAGGCCGATGGTGACGAGCGACGGCGTCGATTCGGCGTAGGCATAGGCTCGATCGAGCACGCGCCGGAACTCCGGCTCGTCCTCGATGAAATGATCGGCAGGCAGGCAGGCGATGGCCGCCTGGCTGCCTTGCCGCGATTCGATCTCGAAGCAGCTGAACGCGATGGCAGGGGCCGTGTTGCGGCGGTCCGGCTCGGCGATGATGTTCCCGGGGAGGAGATCGGGGAGCTCATGGAGGCATTTCTGGCGATAGCGCTCGTTCGTCGAGACGTAGATCGCCTCTGCCGGGATCATCGCGGCGACGCGATTCCACGTCTTCCGGAGAAGCGATTCACCTCCGAAAAGACGCAGGAACTGCTTCGGATTTTCGTCGGAGCTGAGCGGCCACAGCCGGGTGCCGGCGCCGCCGGCGAGAAGCAGCGCTGTGCGGTTCATTGCGCCTCCACCGTGACCAGCGGCGCCGCATCCGTAGCCGGTGACGTGGCCGCTTTCTTCCGACCGACGGCGATCAGGCTCAATCCGCTCGACGGCCGGCTGCCTTCCAGCGACTTGAACAGCGGCACCAGGCGGTCGAAGAGTTTCGATTGCGCCGAGGGAAGACCGCGCCGGTGGAACAGGCGCGAATTCAGCCACCAGGCGAGCTTCGCTGCTCGATTCTGGAACGACACTTCTTCGACCTCGAATCCAGCCTGCTGCAGCTTTTCGACGAGCTCTTCACGCTCGTAGCGCCGCAGATGGCCGACCGCTCGATCCAGTGCGCCGAACAGAGCTTTCCCGGCAGGGACGAACACCACGACGCGTCCGCCGGGCTGCAGGATCGCGTGCGCGCGCCGGAGGGCGGCGACGTCATCGCCAGTGTGCTCGAGGACGTTGATGCAGGTGATCGTGTCGAAGCCGTAGTGCGCCATGTCGAGCACCGCGTCCGAATCGAGGTCGACCCGGTCGACCACGATCCCCGGCGTCCGGCGGAAGCGATTGCGGAGCCGGTCGACGTAGGGAGTCTCCTTGTCCGTAGCCACGACGAGCTCCCGTCCGTAGAGGAATCGCGTCATCGTTCCGGATCCCGCTCCCACCTCGAGCACGCGCTGACCGACGTGCGGCTGCAGGCGCTCCCAGATCCACTTGTTGTAGCGCTGGAGCGAGTCCAGCCGGCGCAGGGTCTTGTACGTAGACGGCTCGCTTCCCGGGTCGGTGAAGAGGCCGTACTTGAGGATCGTCCAGATGGCGCTGACGCCGTCCTTCCAGTTGATCTTCTTCCCTTCCCAGTAGTCGCGGCCGTAGTACGAGATCGGCACTTCGTAGATGCGATAGCCGCGGCGCGCGAGCTTGGCTGTGATCTCCGGCTCGATGCCGAAACGGTTCGAGCGGAGGGTGATGGACTGGATGACCTCGCGCCGGAAAACCTTGTAGCAGGTCTCCATGTCAGTGAGATCGAGGTTGGTGGTGGCGTTCGACAGGAAGGTCAGAAAGTTGTTGCCGAGGCGGTGCCAGTACAGCATCACGCGCCGGGGATAGCCTTCGAAACGGGAGCCGAAGACGACGTCCGCGTGCCCGTCCACGATCGGCTGGATGAGCTTCGGATACTCCTCGGGGTCGTATTCGAGGTCGGCATCCTGGATCAGCACGATCTGGCCGCGCGCTTCGGCAATGCCGCGGCGGATGGCGGCACCCTTTCCCTGGTTGACGGGCTGCAGGATGTGGCGGATCTCGGGCCACTGCTGTGCGAGAACAGCGACGACGTCGCGCGACCCGTCTGTGGAGCGGTCGTCGATGACCACGATCTCCTTCTCGATCGGCACTTCGCGGACGCGGCGCAGCAATTCCGCAACGGTCGCCCGCTCGTTGTAGCAGGGGATGATCACGGAAAGCAGCGGCGCCTTCAGGTTGGCGTCGGGCATGGTCGCGTATTGTAGCGAAGGAGTGCGGGCGAGACGCCCGCACTCCTTCTCGCCACTCGCCACTCGCTGCCGTTAGCATGTGCCGCAATGCATGAGACGCACGAACCGCTGCGCAAAGCTCTGCACATAGGCGTCGGGCTTTTCGCGGTCACGCTGAAGTGGCTGCCGTGGCCAGTGGCCGCTCTTTGTGCGGTCTGTGCCGTCTTCGGCAACTGGCTCGTGCTCCATCGCGTGTTCGGCGCGCGCGTGGCGCGGCACGAACGCGGCTACGACGCCGGCATCGTCCTCTATCCGGCGATGGTGCTGTTGCTCATCATCGTCTTCCGGCATCGTATCGAGATCGCCGGGAGCGTCTGGGCGATCCTGGCCTTCGGCGACGGCTTCGCGACCCTTGCTGGTCGCGCCATCGGCGGTGCGCGGCTGCCGTGGAACCGAGAAAAGACGTGGAGCGGCTTCGCGGCATTCACCGCTTTCGGTTTCGTCGGCGCCGAGGTGATGTACGTATGGCTGCAGACGGGCCGGACGCTGCTGTCGCCGATGGTCATCGTGGGCATCACCGTCGTCGCTTGTGCCATCGCCGAATCGTCGCCGCTCAACGTCAATGACAACGTCGTCGTACCGCTCGTGGGCGGGGGAGTGATGGCGATTCTCGTCGGGGCGAGCGTGATTCCTCTCCCGATGATCGACAGCCTGATGGTGTCGTGGCTCGCCGCCAACACCCTCCTCGCGTTTGCCGGCTGGGCGGCGCGCACGGTCGACTTCTCCGGCTTCCTGGGTGGCTGGGCGATGGGCGCAGTGATCCTGTTGTTCGGCGGGTGGCAGCTGTACGCCGTTCTCCTGGCGTTCTTCGTGATCGGCACCGGAGTGACGAAATTCGGCTTCAGAAGAAAGGCGGGACTCGGTCTGGCGCAGGAGAAGGGGGGGCGGCGGGGATTCGCGCATGCGTTCTCGAATGTCGGGATGGCGGCCCTGCTGGCCATCGCCTCGGCCATGATCCCGGACTGGCGCACAGCGCTGTGGCTCGCTGCCGCTGCGGCGCTGACGACGGCAGCGGCCGACACGACGGCATCGGAGATCGGGCAGCTCATCGGCCGCCGGACCTTCCTGCCACTGACGTTCCGACCGGTACCTGTTGGAACGGAGGGGGCGATCTCGCTGGAAGGGACGCTGGCTGGAATCGCCGCCGCGGTCGTCGTGGCAATCGTGGCGTCGGAAACTCAGTTTGCGCGGATCGAGCCACGGATCGCCGGTTTCCTCGTCATCGCCGCATTTGCCGGTTCATACGTCGAGAGCGTTGCCGGGAGTTGGAACCGCAAGCAGGCCCGCTCGGTGCCGAATGGCGTGCTGAACTTCTTCAACACGGCGGTGGGAGCGATGGTGATGGTGCTGCTGGTGAGAGGAAGCAAGTAAAGCGGGTGGCCGAGTTACGAGAACGTTCGTCGTTCCGCTGAACCCTTGTGGCACAGACACTCTTGTCTGTGCGGCATCCGGCAGGCACAGACAAGAGTGTCTGTGCCACACCCGCAGCAGTTGCACCTACTCGCTCAGTGCGCGTTGCGGGAGGCGGCGACGAAGAGGGCGCCGTTCTGGAGGTCTCCGACGACCCGCTCGAGTTGCCGATTCGTCTGCAGGGCGACGTGCTGTGCGTATTCGTCGCAGACGCTGCAGAGCCGGCGCGAGCTTTCGCCCGTGAGGAGCGGAGCGTGGCAGAGGCGACAGGATTGCGGAAGGGGGTCAGTAGCCATAAGGTTATGTGTATTTTAGCACCCCGGTCGGGCACACGACTGTAAGATGCCGCGCTCAATGCCATCCAGGAGCCTCAAACGGATCGTCATCGTCGGCCGGCCCAATGTCGGCAAGTCGACGCTTTTCAATCGGATCGCTGGCAAACGGCGTGCCCTCATCCATGACCTTCCGGGGATGACCCGGGACCGGCTGACCGACGTCATCACCCTCGACGACGGCCGCCGGTTCGAGCTCACCGACACCGGAGGTCTGGAGTACGGCGAGTCGCCGATGTCCGCCTACGCGGGCGAGATCCGCGAGCAGGCCAGGCGGGCTCTCGCCGATGCCGACCTCATCCTCTTCGTGGTCGACGGCGCGGCGGGGGTGCTGGCGGAGGATCGCGACATCGCCACCGACCTTCGTTCCTCCGCGTCGCGGACGATCCTTCTGGTGAACAAGGTCGATCGCCGCGATGCCGAGGAGAGCGTGCCGGAGTTCTACGAGCTCGGTCTGGAGCGCCTCCTCCCGATTTCCGCCGAACACGGCGGAGGGCTGGACGAGCTTCTGGATGTGATCGGCGAAGTCGTTCCGCCGGAATCGGTCGCGGAAGAGCTCGAAGACGTCGACGCGCCGGTGCGGGTGGCGATCATCGGTCGTCCGAACGTCGGCAAGTCGTCGCTCCTGAATCGGCTCACGAACGAGGATCGCGCCGTCGTCTCGCCGATCTCCGGAACGACCCATGACGCCATCGACGCCGAGATCGAACGGGGCGGCCGCCGCTACACCATCATCGACACGGCAGGCATCCGGCGGAAGGGGAAGACGACGGACGAAGCCGAAAAGCTCTCGGTCATTTCCGCGAGGAAGGCGATCGAGCGCTGCGAGATCGGCCTGGTGATGATCGACGCCACCGAAGGCGTGGCCGGGCAGGACGCCACGGTTGCCGGCTATGCGGAAGAGGCGGGGAAGGCGGCGCTGATCCTGGTCAACAAGTGGGACGTCGGCGAACACACCCAGGACGAGGCCAAGAAGTTCGAGGACATGGTGCGCTTCAAGCTGAAGTTCCTCTCCTACGCCCCGCTGGAGTTCATCTCCGCCAAGAGCGGCCGCCGCGTCGAGAAGATCTTCGCCCGCATCGACACGATCGTTCGCGGCTACCGCACCCGTTTCAGGACGTCGGAGCTCAACGAGATCCTGGAGCGTACGCTGCGCCAGCATCAGCCGCCGGCGGTCAAAGGGCGTCCGCGCCGCTTCTACTACGCCACCCAGCTCAAAGCGCAGCCCACCACGATCGCGCTCTTCTCCAATGTCGACGAGCCGCTGCACTTTTCGTATCGGCGGTTTCTCGAGAACCAGTTTCGCGAGGCGCTGGGCCTGGTCGGCTGCCCCATTCATTTCGTGCTCCGCGCGCGCAAGGGGATGAAGCGCGACGTGGCGGTCGAAAAAGAGCAACCGCATGGCGATCGCGCGCGAAGGCAGAGCAGGAAGAAGTAGAGAGGGAGGGGACACATTTGCAACGGTCACGAGGTCACGAGGTCACGAGGTTTCGAGGTCGCGGGGTTTCGAGGTCGCGGGGCTGGATCGAATCACCGTAGCCGCGGAGCGGCGAAACAATAGAGCCCACGGCGTGAGCCGTGGGTCATCCGAGCGCGAAACCAGCGTAGCCGCGGAGCGGCGAAAGAATCACTCGAACACGTAGCGCGGGTCGTACTCGATCCCGTTCTTCACGAGAAAGAGAAGATTCGTCAGCGTGTGAGCCATCGCGCTTTGTTCTTTCGCCGCTCCGCGGCTCTACGTTGGTTCCGGATGCCGCATCCCCACGGCTTGCGCCGTGGGCTGTATTGTTTCGCCGCTCCGCGGCTAGCCATGATCTCTCCAGGTTGCAGCACTCGGCAATTCGTGAGCTCCCCGTCTAGAATCCCCGTCTCACGCCCAGTGTTGAAAGAGGGGACATGAAGCCGGCACAGACGATCACGCTCACTCCAGGGAAGCGCGTGCTGTTTCTGACGAAGGATCCCGAGCTCATCCGGAAGCAGCTTCGCGGCGAGCTCGACCTGCAGATGAAGGACCTCCGCGTCGAGGACCTTCTCGACGACATCAACACCGACGTGATGACCCCGGCGTGGGTCTGCTTCGACTATCGGCCGGAGGATCTCGCGCGCAACGCGTACGCGGGGCTGATCGCCAACGGCGAGCGCGTGGTGCCGACGGACGCCCTCAGAAACGGCAACTTCGAAGTGATCGTGTCGGGACAGCGCAAGGGCGTCGGCAGCTCGCGCGAGACGGCCACGCAGGCCGAAGTCTGGAGCGGCATCCGCCTGGCCATCGCAGCGTCGTTCGCTCCGATTCACGCCGGCAACAACGTCAACCAGGGGCTTCTCATGGGTGACCACGCCATGCTCGAGCGGCTCCAGGCCGGCGAGAGCATCCCCCTGGAAGAGCTCTACCGCAAATACGATCCGATCACGCAGCTGATCATCCGCGAGGGTGGTCTCTTCCCGTTCGCAAAGGCTCTTCAGCGCGGCGAGATCGCATTGCCGGTGCCCGATACGGCGCCGCGGCCGATGACGATGGGCGAGAAGATCCTGGCCCGTCACAGGCGGGGCGGCGGCCACGGCCCGAAGTACGTCAAGCCCGGCGACGCCGTGGTTGTCGACGTCGATGGCGGCTATTCGCACGAGTTCACCACTGCGCAGGTGCACTATTTCCTGGAGCAGGAGTACGGCGCGGAGTATGCGATCAAGAACCCGCAGAAGTTCGCCGTCTTCGAGGATCACCTCATCTATGCCGACGAGGTCGCGAGGATGCGGCCGTTCATTCCGAAGATCGAGACCCTGCGCCAGCTGCAGCGCCAGTTTCAGCGGCATACCGCCTGCCGCGACTACTCGGCGAAGAACAACATCTCGCCCGGCATCTGCCACGAGATCGCCCGCGAAGAGTTCATCGATCCGGGCGATCTCATCCAGGCCACCGACAGCCACACCTGCATGGGAGGCGTGAACAACGCGCTGGCCTGGGGTGTCGGGGCGACCGAATACGCGAATCTCGCCCAGGCCGGCTTCACCATGGTCGAGGTCTCCGAGTCCGTCCGCTTCGAGCTCGTGGGCCGGCTCCGGCCGAACGTCACGGCCAAGGACGTGATGCTGTACATCCTGCTGCACTACGCGAAGCCGCAGATGACGCTCGACCGGATCATGGAGTTCACCGGACCGGGAGTGCGCGGCTTGTCGATGGATGAGCGGGCCACGCTGGCGAACATGGCCACGGAGTGCTCGGCGCGTACGGCCATCGTCGAAGCCGACGAGAAACTCTTCGAGTGGATCGCGTCAATGCGGCCCGGCACGAACGTCGACGAGCTCCGCGCGCGCGCCGTCTCCCCGGACGAGGGGGCGGAGTACGCCGGAGGGACCCACGTGATCGACCTGGCTGCCATCGAGCCGATGGTCGCGCACCCCGGCGATCCGGACCGCGGCGTCGCCTCGGATCCGACGAACGGTGAGCTGATCGGCAACATCGGCGACGTGGCCATCGACATCGCCTACGCGGGGTCGTGCACGGCCGGGAAGGTCGACGATCTGCTCTTCTACCACCAGGTGGCGAAGGAAGCGGTCGACAACGGCCTGAAAGTGGCGGATGGGGTGAAGTTCTTCATCCAGTTCGGATCGCAGGCGGTCGAGAAGTTCGCACGCGACAACGGGCTCGTGGACACGTTCGAGAGGGCCGGCGCCATCGTTCTGAATCCCGGCTGCGGGGCCTGCATCGGTTGCGGGCCGGGCGTATCGGAGGAAGCCGAACAGGTCACGGTCAGCGCGATCAACCGCAACTTCCGTGGGCGGAGCGGCCCCGGAAAGCTCTGGCTCGCCTCGCCGCTGACCGTAGCCGCCTCGGCATTCACCGGGCGGATTACCGCGTACACGCCGGGGATGTTCAAGAGGGATAGGGTAAAGGCTTGAAGAATGGGACCTCTGGGACCGATAGGACCTATGGGACCTATGGGACCAACGGGGCTGCAACTTCGAATGCAGCTTCCTCGTCCCATCGGTCCTATTTGTCCGATGGGTCCCGTCGGTCCCATTTTGTTCTTCAAAACCGCAGGCTTATGAAGTTATAATTGGACCCCGATCATGCCACTATTTGAATTCACATGCTCCGATTGCGGAACACGCTTCGAAGAGCTCGTCATGGGCGAGCGCGCCGTCGATTGTCCGCACTGCGGGAGCCACGAGGTCCGCAAGCAGTTCTCCACCTTCGGCGTGGGACGCGGGGGCGCGTCTTCATCGCAGTCGCGCGCCAGCGCGGCGCCAGCACCCACGTGAGGCATCGGCCCGGGGCAGCGGGGCTGCTCCTGAACGACCGGTATGTGGAGAGCGGACATTCCTGTCCGCGGCGGCCGGACATTCGTGTCCGGCCGCTGGACGGCCGTGCATCGCCGATTGCTTGCACCAGCAACGCTGCTCCTTAGCCGCCGGACAAGAATGTCCGTCGGCAGCGGACAAGAATGTCCGCTCTCCACCGTGCCTGGGTGCCGGCGGTCCGGCCAGCCACCGCCGCTCCCGTATCATTGCGGGCGATGAGCGAAACCCTGCAAACACCTCGCACAACTGTTCGACGTCTCGCCGGCCGCGGCTCCTACGACCGCGAACTGATTCACGGAATCCTCGACGAAGCATTCATTTGCCACGTCGGCTTCGTGGCTGGCGGCGCCCCCGTCGTCATTCCGACGATTCACTGGCGAGAAGGTGAGACGCTCTACTTTCATGGCTCTGCGGCGAGCCGGATGCTGCGCTCGATGCGAGACGGCGCGGAGGTGTGCGTCACGGTCACTCTGCTCGACGGCCTCGTGCTGGCGCGATCGGCATTCCATCACTCCATGAATTATCGATCGGCTGTGGTGATCGGCCGGGCGCGCGAGGTCACGGGCGAAGAGAAGTTGCGCGCGCTCACCGCACTGGTCGAACACGTCTGCCGCGGGCGGTCAGCCGAGGTGCGGCCGCCGAACGAGATCGAGCTCCAGCAGACGCTCGTGCTGGCGTTGCCGATCGAGGAGGCTTCGGCGAAAGTGCGCACGGGCGGTGCGGTCGACGACGAAGAAGATCACGCGCTGCCGGTTTGGGCCGGCGTCCTTCCGCTGCGCACCGTGCCGCAGGAGCCGATCGCGGACGTGCGGCTCGACCCGGCCGTGGCGGTTCCCGAGTACGTGAAGCACTACACGCGGCGAGGGCGGTAGGTACTTCGTGGTGAGCGGGCGACCCAGCTCTTCTCAACGGCTCCAGGGCGGCACGACTTTGTTCATCCGCGCGTAAGCGACCGACTGGCCGAGGTGCTCGTGCAGGTGGTTCAGGATGGTGACGAAGACGCCGCGGACGGTGGTCGGGCTGCCTAACATCACCACCGGCTTGTCCAGGTCGGCGTCGCTGGTCTTCTTCATCACCGCCTGAATGTATTCGAACGATTTCTGCAGTTCGGCGACCAGAGTGGCCTTGTCCGTGATCTTCTCGATGTCTTTCGGCATGTTCGCCGGGGGCTGCTCGCCGAGGAAGGTCGCCAGGAAGTATGTGCCGCCTGCCGTGTGCCCGTAGACCTCGCTGATCGAGCGCACACCCTCAGCGGGGCGCCAGGAGTACTTCTCCTGTGGGATCGCTTTGGCCAGCGAGACGGACTTTTTCTGCAGGTCGGCCACGTCCGTCAGGAACTCGGCCCGGAAGCCTTTCGTCGGGCTGTTCTGCGGCAGGGGCTTTGCCGCCGGCGGCTGCACTGCAAACGTTGCGGAAGCGACGAGCAGCAGGACGGCGGCGCAAGCGTGCGATTTCATGCGCCGGATTGTAGCGCGCGTGTGTCGGTCGGTCGGTGTGAAAAAGCGTCAAAGGTAGCCTGCGCCGCCTCGCCGCGCTAGAATTCGCGCGCTGTTCACGCCCGGAACAGTTGCCGCGTCGCGGCGCATCTGACATCCTCACACCTTCTGCCATCCGGGCAATCCACCACGAGTTCACACCACGAGTTCAGGAGCTGGTTCGCATGGACTTCCGCCTCACCGACGAACAGAAGCAGATTCAAACGATGGTCAAGGATTTCGCCGAGAGCGAGATCAAGCCGCACCTTTTCGAGTGGGACGAGGCGCAGCACTTCCCCGTCCCCGAGTTCAAGAAGGCCGGCGAGCTCGGCCTCCTCGGCGTCACCATTCCAGAGCAGTACGGCGGCGCCGGCCTCTCCTACATCGATTACGCGAACGTGGTCGAGGAGCTCGCCGTCGTCGACAGTGGCTTCGGCCTCAGCGTGGCGGCGCACAACTCCCTCGGGACCGGCCACATCTACCTCGCTGGAAACGAAGAGCAGCGCAAGAAGTGGCTGCCCAAGCTCACCTCGGGCGACTGGATCGGCGCCTGGGGCCTGACCGAGCCGGGATCGGGCAGCGACGCTTCGGGCATGCGCACCGCGGCCGTGAAAGACGGCAACGAGTGGGTGCTCAACGGCACGAAGAACTTCATCACCAACGCCACCTGCGCCGACATCTCGGTCGTCCTTGCCGTGACCGACAAGTCGAACCAGAAGCACGGCATCACCGCCTTCGCCGTGGAGATGGATCGCAAGGGGATCCGCCCCGGCAAGAAGGAGAACAAGCTCGGCATGCGCGTGTCCGACACCGCCGAGCTGGTGATGGAAGACTGCCGCGTCCCGAACGAAAACGTTCTCGGGAAGATCGGCTACGGCTTCATCGATGCCATGAAGATCCTCGACGGTGGCCGCATCTCCATCGGCGCGCTCGCCGTCGGCATCGCCCGCGGCGCATACGAAGCGGCGCGCGATTACTCGAAACAGCGCACCGCCTTCGGTCAGCCGATCTCAGGGTTTCAGGCCATCCAGTTCATGCTCGCGGACATGGCCACCGAGATCGACGCCGCACGCCTGCTCTGCTATCGCGCGGCGACGATCAAGGACGCCGGCGAGCGCGTGACCCAGTACTCGGCGATGGCCAAGCTCTTCGCCTCGGAAGTGGCCGTGCGCTGCACCGAGAAGGGCGTGCAGATCTTCGGCGGCTACGGCTTCATCAAGGAGTACCCGGCCGAGAAGTACTACCGCGACGTGAAGCTCTGCACGATCGGCGAGGGAACGAGCGAGATCCAGCGGATGGTCATCGCGCGGAATCTGCTCGCGGGAGTGAATCAGTAGCTGATCATCGACGAGTGACACGCCTGCTGTGTGCGTTCCAGGCCATCAGGATGACAGCGTAGCCAGCACCATGTCCGACATCGACGACCTCACCTCTGCGATTCTGGCCGGCAAGTACCGGGCGCTGGGTAAGGCCATCTCCCTGGTCGAACGCGACGATCCTGTTGCGCAGCGGCTGCTGGCCGATCTGTACGCCGCTACCGGACGGGCGCGCATCATCGGCGTGACGGGCTCGCCGGGATCCGGCAAGTCGACTCTCGTCGCCGCGATGGCGAAGCACTACCGCGGGCAGTCGAAGCGGGTGGGCATCGTGGCCGTCGACCCGACTTCGCCGTTCACCGGCGGCGCGATCCTCGGCGACCGGATTCGAATGGCCGAGCTCTACACCGATCGCGGCGTCTTCATCCGATCGATGGCGACGCGCGGCTTCCTCGGCGGACTGGCGCGCGCCACGAACGACGTCGTCGACATCCTCGACGCCTCCGGATTCGACATCATCCTGGTGGAGACGGTGGGCGTCGGTCAGGACGAGATCGAAGTCGTCCGCACCGTGCAGACCAACCTCGTCGTCCTCGTGCCCGGAATGGGCGATGACATTCAGGCCATCAAGGCCGGCATCATGGAGATCGGCGACATCTTCGTCGTGAACAAGGCCGACCGGCCGGGGGCCGACAAGACGGTGACCGAGATCAAGATGATGATGTCGCTGGTCGAAGAGCACGGCGAGTGGGTCGCTCCGATCGTGAAGACGGTGGCGTCGAAACGCGAAGGGATCGGCGAGCTCGACACGGCCATGGAGCAGCATTACGAATACCTCACGAAATCCGGCGAGCTCGACCGCCGCAACCGCGAGCGCGTCCGCATCCGCATCGAAACCCAGCTGAAGAAACGGTTCATGGATCGCCTCATCGGCGGGGCCGTAACGCGCGAGCAGTACGACGCGCTCCTCGATGACGTCATGCGCAAGCGGAGCAATCCGCACGACGCCGCCGAAGAGATGCTGGGAAGAATCAGGTTTTGACCCCGCGCGCGTGTCATCCCGAGCCGGTGAACGGCCAGGGGCCGATGGAGCGGAAGTGACACTGTCATTCCGAGCCGGCGGAACCCCGGAGGGGCATACGCGCTGACTGAACACCGCCGCCTCGCGAAAAGAACGGCGCGTCCCGGTCCCCTCGCCCCGTGCTCCCAATCGAACGGCCGCACTGAACCGATCCGCACGGGGCGAGGGGATGAAGGGGAG
>JADGOA010000297.1 GCA_017883215.1 Thermoanaerobaculia bacterium
GCCGTCGTGCGCAATCGCCGGCCAGATCACGCGTCCCGTGGTGAAGGAGGTGATCTTCTGCGGGTTCGCCCCCGGCACGATCGACCAGATGTTGTCGCTGCCGCTGCGGTCGGAGACGAAGTAAATGCGCGAGCCGTCCGGCGACCACATCGGCCAGAGCTCTTTTGCGCCGTCGGCAGTGACGGCGCGGTAGTGGTGGGCGGAGTCGACGGTGTAGATCTGGGACTCGTCCATGTGCGAGCGCCCTTTGCGCCACCACTGGCCGGCCGCGAAGCCGCGTGCCACGAAGGCGACCGTTTTACCGTCGGGCGACGGTGCGGAGAAGTACTCGTACGTCATCCTCTCGTTCGTCACCGGCATGGCCGTCCCGCCGGACGCGGGAATGCGCCAGACGTCGGGCGCACCGCTGTCCGCCTCGCCGGCGTTCGACGAGTAGTAGATCCACTTGCCATCTGAGGACCAGGCGTCGAGCAGCTCGCGGCTGTCGTCCCACGTCAGCCGCCGTGTCTCACCGGTGACGAAGTCGAGGACGTAGATGTCGCCGTTGCCTGTGCGGGTGGAGACGAAGGCGAGCGCCCGCCCGTCGGGGGAGAAGAGCGGGCGCGATTCGGTGGCTGGATTGGCGACGAGAAGCCGCGCGTCGCCACCACCTGCCGCCACCGTCCAGATGTCGCCGCCGGAGACGAACGCGATCGTCTTCCCATCCGGAGAGAGCGACGGCTCCGAGAGTGCGGGTTGGGGCGTTGCGGCGAAGAGGGAGGTGGTGAGCAGAAGTGCGATCGCGGCCAGCATGCGCTCGTGCATGGGGCAATCATAGCGAGTAGCGAGTGGGTAGCGGGTAGCGTGTGGCGCTACCGCTTCGTTCAAGCAAAGCCGCGCGGGCGTTCGTCGAGGCTTGCGGCCAGGTCGAGCAGCGAGGCGGTGTACATTGGCTGCTGCATCTTCAACACGATCGGCTTCTTCGAATTCGACGCGTAGACGCTCATCACCTCGCGGTCGGCGTCGACATCGATCTGATCGATCGTTCGCAGCGGGATCTCCAGGCGCTTGTCGGTGTCGACGAGGAAGCGCTTGTTCGTGATGAAAATCTGCGCTGTGGCCCCGCTGTCGTTTGTGCCGTTGGCGGCGTGAACTGCATACTCGCTGGGGTTCAGCTGCATGGACACGCTCGCCCGCGGCACGCGCCGGTGGTCGACGCCGCGCAGGCGGTCGAACTGCTCGATGGACGAAGTATCGAGCGGCACGTCCTCAGGAGCGATTCCGAGCCCGCTCTGCATTTCAGCGACGATCTGCTTCTGGACGCGTCCGAGCCGGTCGTCGGCCAGGAGGTGCCACACCACCGTCGAAAGGAGATCGCGCTTCGCGCCGATGGCGTCTTCGTCGATCAGGGCCGCCACGTCGCTGGCGCGGTCCATGAGCGTGCGGATCTCTTTGCCGCTGCCGGGCCCGAGGCGCGAGAGCGCGTCGAAACCGAGCTGCAGCACGGTTCCGCGGCCTGTGTTCCGCCACAGCGCATAGGGGATGTCCAGCTTCTCCCGCTCGATACGCACGCGGTCGAGTGTCTCGTCGTTCGGGTTCGCCAGCAGCTGTTCCAGAGCCTCGCCGTACGCACCGATGAGCGCGCGATTGCGCGTTTCCCGCTCCTCGTGTTCCTCGCGGCTGCGGCTTTCCTGCTCGCGGATCAGCCTCCGCTTGTTTGCCGTCAGCAGCACGGGAGTGACGATGAGCAGAAGTCCGAAAATGACCTCCACCCACCCCTGCGGCCCTTTTCCAAGGACGACCGTCAGCCCGATCAGCACCAGCAGCGCTCCGAACAGCATCATGCCGAGGAAGACCCAGCCCTGCGTCGTGCCGTCGAACAGCATGGCGCGAAAGGGTGTAGCGCTGGCCGAGTGGCCGACGCGCGCCATCGGCTTTTCGATCTCGTAGCGGTCGGCAGAGAAGAAGATCTCGTTGCGGTGTCGATTGAACTCCCCGGATGGCCCTGTGCTCAGGTCGGGGCTGTCGTCGATGGACGCAAGCTCCCGCCTGCGGATGGCGGCGAATCGAAACGGGCCTGTCCCGAGAGTCTTCTGTACATAGATGCTCATGGCGTGCTCAAGCGGTGCGGAGATCGTGCCTGTTTGCGCCTCAGGTTCAGGGCTCGGCACTGTGAAGAGGCTTCCAATGACACGAGCCAAGCCTGCCACCCTGTAGGGCGCGCAGCAGCGCGCCCGCAGCTCCGGTGGGCGGAGGGCCGACGAGAGTTGCGGACGCGCTGCTGCGCGTCCCTACAGGTTCATCACCACCCGCTACCCGCTGCCAAACGCTCACTTCAGCGTGTACAGGTACGCCGTGATATCCCGGGCATCGTTGGGCGTTACGCCCAGGTTGGGCATGGCGTTCAGCGGATCCATCCGTTGCGGATTCTGGATCCACTGCATCATGTTCTGCGGCGTGTTCACGAACTTTCCTGCGATGTACGGCCTCACGGCCATTTTGCCGAGGGAAGGGCCGACCATTCCCTTCGGCCCGTTCACTCCGGGGATGTCGTGGCAGGACGTGCAGCCGTACGTGGTCACCAGCTGCTCCCCGCGGTCTGCATTTCCGCCTCCGGTCGCAGCCATGTTCTGGTACTTCTCGCGAGGTTTGTGGCACGCGACCACCACGACGAGGAGCGCGACACAGGCAATGCGTCTCATGCTTTCTCCGCACGGTGTAGCGATTCGGCTTCGGTGAGCGCGCCTCTCCGCTCGGATTCGCGCAGCCATCCGATGAACAGCAGCAGGGCGAACATGACCACGACGATTCCTCCCGGAACCCACATGATCAATCCTGCGGGGCCGTTTCCGGTAATCGAGCCCTTCAGTCGCGTCCCGCGCTGCATGGCAGCCGCTGTGCCCGGCGTCGGTGCCGCTGGGGAGCAAGTGGCAGATTTATTGCTTTTGCGACAGCATGCGCGAAAGGCCGCGAATCCTCGCTGTCGATGATGAGCCGGCCATTCGTGCGCTCGTCGCCAAGATCATCGAGCGGGCTGGCTTCGACGTCGACGTTGCCTCCAACGGTGCCGAGGCCATCGAGAAACTCGCCGAGCGGGCCTACGCAGTCCTCGTCGTCGATCTGATGATGCCGCAGGTCGACGGCTATGCGGTCGTCGAACATCTTGGCAGGCGCGGAGGACAGCGGCCGGCAGTCATCGTCATTACGGCTGGCGACTCCGCTGCCATCCGCCGCCTCGACGGCTCGCTCGTTCACTCCGTCGTTCGCAAGCCCTTCGACATCGAGGTCCTCTCCGATCTGATCACGGCCGCGGCGAAAATGAACGACGAGCAGAAGCGCTCGCGACGCCTCGACGCCCATGGTGCTTCAGGCGACGTCGTGCCGTTCCCGCAATAGGCGTCTCGATCGAAGGAGCCATCGTGTCCCGAGTCGATCCTCCCGGCCGCAAGCGGAGCGCCCTGGTCGTCGACGACGATCCCGCTGTCCAGGGGTCGTTCGTGACGCTCCTCGGCAGGAACGGATTCGCCGTCGACATCGCCTTAACCGGCAGCGACGCCTTCGAGTACATGCGGCGCGCCTCGTACTCCGTCATCCTCCTCGACCTGATGATGCCGAATGGCTTCGAGCTGATCGAGCGGCTCGAACGCGACAGCCCCTGGCTGCTCTCCCGCATCATCATCGTCACCGGCACGGCGCAGGGGGGAGCCGACAGTCTCGACGAGAGCCGCGTCTGGGGCGTCATCCGGAAGCCGTTCGACATCGACCACCTCCTCGAATGCGCCCGCAGCTGCGCCGAGGGGCAACGGCTGGTTGCGACTGGTACGTGAGCCGCTCACTGGGTTACGAGGTCACGAGGTGACGAGGTCGCGAGGTGCGAGACGGCGCGAACTGCGCAACGACCGACGCCAGATCTCGGAACCTCGAAACCTCGTGACCGGGTCATTGCGGCACTCGGGACTGTAAACTGTCGCGCGCATGAGTGCGGTTTGGGCCCTGCTGGCGTTCGTCATGACTCTCGCGGGCGGCGCGTTCGCGTTCCGCTACCGCCGATACCTCCTGTACACGATGGCCTTCTCGGCCGGCCTGGTCATCGGCGTGGCGTTTCTCGACCTGATGCCCGAGATCGTCGACATCTCGCAACGCTCCCACGTCGAGATCCGGCACCTGATGCTGATGGTCGTGGCCGGTTTCGTGGCGATCTTTCTGCTCGAGAAGCTGACGATCATTCACAGCGAGAAGCAGCATGACGCCCCCGGCCACCAACACCACGTCGGTCTGATCGGCGCCATCGGCCTTTCGTTCCACAGTTTTCTGGACGGTCTGGCCATCGGCGTCGGATTTCAAGCGGGGACGACAATCGGGGTGGCTGTTCTCCTGGCGGTGCTGGCGCACGACTTCGCCGACGGGTTGAACACGGTCACGTTCATGCTGGCGGCGAAGAACAGCACCTGGCGCACCGTGGCGCTGCTCGTCGTCGACGCCGCGGCACCGGTTCTCGGTGCGGGACTGACCACCTTCGTCCACCTCGACGCCCGCATCATCGGCTTTCAGCTCGCCTTCTTCGTCGGATTCCTTCTCTACCTCGGCGCGAGCGACCTTCTGCCACAGGTGCACAGCCAGCCGCGCGG